>NZ_JAVKGR010000008.1:0-138617 GCF_031470965.1 Nesterenkonia aerolata
TCATGACACCACCCTGGACCAGAAATCACCCCACATATGGGAGACATGCCCTAGCCGCTCAGGCTCGCATCCTCGAGGCTGAGGGATCGAACAGCGGCTCGTCAGTGACCCGGGCAGCCCAGCGCTGGCCGAAGTACTCCACGGACAGCCACGTTCCCGCCTCGGCGTACTCGATCGGGACCCAGGCATAGGCGATGGAGGCCCCGATGGTGTATCCCTGGTCTGCGCTGGTCACGTAGCCCAGCGGTCCACCGGAGGCTCCGTTCTCGGCGAAGACCGGCTCGTGGCCCATCAGTACCCGTGAGGGATCCTCCAGGGTCAGGCAGACCAGCCGACGTCGAGGAGCATCAGCGCCGAGGGCGGTGAGCCGTTCCGCCGCCGCACCGCGGACGGCGAACTCCAGACCGGCTTCGGCCGGCGTGTGTTCGCGCGTCATATCGGCACCCCAGAGTCGGAACCCCTTCTCCAGGCGCATACTCTCGAAGGCGCGCCGACCCACCGGGATGATTCCTTCGGCCTCCCCGGCGCTGAAGATCTCGTCCCAGAGGAAGCGGCCGAACTCAGCAGGCGCGTAGAGCTCCCATCCCAGTTCGCCCACGTAGTTCAGCCGCATCGCCAGCACGGGCACCCCGGAGATCTGAAGATTCCGTGCACGGTAGAATCGGAACGCCTCATGGGAGATGTCCTCATCGACCAGACGGCTGAGGATCTGCCGAGCCGCCGGGCCCCAGAGGCCTAGTCCGCAGGAGCCGGAACTGGCATCACGCAGGTGCAGCTCCACTCCGTGGGTCCGCATCTGAGCCTGTAGCCAGGCGGCGTCCTGAGGCCCGTTGACGCCGAGATGGTAGGTCTCCTCGCCGGTGCGCGCGATCGTGATGTCAGAGAGGATCCCGCCCTGAGTGCTCAGCAGCAGCGCATAGACGATGCTGCCCACCGACGCTCCGACCGGTCGGCTCAGCAAGCCCTCATCGCTCAGTGTGGAGAGGAAGCCTGTGGCCCCGGCTCCGGATAGTTCGTAGCGGGGGAGTGCTGACATATCCACCACCCCCGCCGATTCCCGCATCCTGCGCGCTTCCACTGCGACGACGGGATTCCAGTGCTGCGAGGTCCAGGTATCGCGTGCCGGAAGCCGCCGGTCACCGAGCCTCGGTACGGCGGGGCGTCCATCAGCCTCAGTGGCGTTGGACTGATACCACAGCGGCCGCTCCCAGCCGTTGGCGACGGCGAAGGCTGCACCCCGGCCCCGCTCACGCTCGTAGAAGGCCGAAGTGCGCAATCCGCGCATACGCAGAGTGGTGGCCTTCGGGTGGACGATGTCATAGACCTCGTCGTAGGACTCCTCGCCCTGCTCGCGGGTCCATCGTCGAGACGTCAGCTTCGGGTCGAATCGGCTGAGGTCGAGGCCGTGGGTATCGATCCCCGGATCTCCGTGGACCAGCCAATCCGCGACGACTTCACCCACGCCTGCTGACTGGGTGACCCACACGGCCTGTGCCATCCAGA
The DNA here is from genome assembly GCF_031470965.1 of Nesterenkonia aerolata. Classification (NCBI taxonomy): domain Bacteria; kingdom Bacillati; phylum Actinomycetota; class Actinomycetes; order Micrococcales; family Micrococcaceae; genus Nesterenkonia; species Nesterenkonia aerolata. The sequence continues at coordinate 1,504 of NZ_JAVKGR010000008.1, forward strand.
GGCCGTCAGTGCCGGGCACCGGGCCGAGCAGGGGGCCGCCGTCGGGGGTGAAGGAGAAGATCCCGTTGAAGCTGGCCTGCTCATCCAGCGCCACCTCGCCCAGCGCAGGCAGAAGACGCTGGGTCTCCCGCCAGGTCGGGGCGTAATCCTGCGGAGTGAAGGGGTGGATCGCCGGCTGGATGCCGCTGCGCCGAGCCTCCTCAGCTGAGGCGATCTCCTCGGGGGCCACCGGCAACGGGCGGTGCTCATAAGCGCCGACGGCGATCCGATCGCCCCACTCACGCAGGTACATGGCGAAGTCCTGGTGGCGGAGCATGGGCCGGGCGACTTCCGTCGCTGCATCGAGACTGCTCACCGAGGGCACCGGTGCGCTGAAGCCGAATCCATGCTCGACGGGCAGCATCGGAATATCGATGCCCAGCATGTCTCGGGCCATTCCCGGACCCCACAGCCCGGCGCAGCAGACCACGACATCGGCTGTCAGCACCTCGGGGGCAGGATCATCCTGTCCGACGGCGACGATATCGACACCTGTGACCCGCCCCTGGTGCCGGCGGATCCCCGTCACACGGGTCTCGGGCAGGATCCGAGCCCCACCGGCCTGTGCCCGGCGTGCTTGGAACTCGACGGCGCGCACTCCCTTGACCACGGCGTCCGTGGGTGTGTGCAGCCCGCCCAGGACGACCTCCGGGTCGAGCTCGGGTCACAGCTCGATGACCTGCTCAGAGGTGAGAAGTTCCGCCGGAACACCCCAGGCCTGGGCGAAGCCGTGGCGTCGACGCAATTCACGCAGCCGTTCCGGGGTGGTGGCGAGCTCCAGTCCGCCGACGCGCTTCATCACCCAGCCGTCGTCGACCTCTGCGCCGTCGAGCTTGTCCAGAGTGCGTTGGGCGAGCTGGCACATGGCGCGGTTCGGCGAGATCTGAAAGACGAAGCCCGGGGCGTGAGAGCTGGAGCCGCCGGTCTCGAAGGCGGGACCTTGGTCCACGACGGTGACATCGGTCCAGCCGCGCAGCACCAGTTCATCGGCGAGGGCGGCGCCGACGACGCCGAGTCCGATGATGACGACGGACGGTGAGGTGGAGGGGGCATGGTGCGACATAGGTGCTCCCTAACGTTGCGCGATAAGCAACAAGATGTAGATGATGCAACTACTCTAGGGAACACGAGAATGGGCGCACAAGAGGTGTCAATCGGACGGAGAGAAATATCCCAGCCGTGCTTCCAGCTGTGCTGCCTCGGCGTGAAGCAGCTCGGCGATCTCGCCGAAGTGTGACTCCGGCAGTCGGAAGGAGGGGGCGGTCGCCGAGAGGGCGGCGATGACCTCGCCCTGAGGCCCCCTCACCGGCACGGCCAGGGCGTTGATGCCCTGCTCCCACTCGGCCACGGCCGAGGACCACCCGCGGCGCCGGACGGACTCCAGCTCTGAGCGCAGCAGGTCGGGGTCGGTCATCGTCATGCCCGTGAAGCTCTCCAGCCCTCGTTCGACGAGCCGGTTGAACTCCTGCTCTGACGCATAGGCCAGGAGGACTTTGCCGGTGGACGTGGCATGCAGCGGCCCACGCTGGCCGACGTACTGCTTCGTCAGTCCGACCATCTGATCCCCCTGGGCCTGAGTGATGGTCACCGCGCCGCCCTCGGCGAGAATGGCGGCGTTGACCGTCTCATTGAGCCGGGTCGCCAGCGCGGTGCAGCTGGTCTGAGCATCCCGGGTGAGGTCGATGCGGCCGGAGACGGAGCTGGCGAGCCGCAGCATCCCGAAGCTCAGACGGTAGGCCCCGCGTGCCGATTCCTGCTCGACGAGGTCGTAGGCCTCCAAGGTCCCCAGTAAGCGGAAGGCCGTGGAGCGGTGCACGCCGAACCGCCGGGAGATTTCACTGATCGAGCAGGAGGGCTCTGCGCTGAGGAGCTCGAGGATCTGCACGGCACGCTCGACGGACTGTACGGGGGAAGCGTTCGATGACTTCATCAGATTCTCAGGGTCCTCTCAGCGAGTTTCTCTTGACGTGATCTGTGACGCAGATGGGATACTTTTCGTACCTGGTGTTGCGTAGAACAGTCTATGTTGCGCTATACACGACATTACGAAGACCTGGTGGTGAATGCAAGTGACATTCAGGGCATGTTCCCTACAGGACCTGACACCGGGAGAGGGTCTGCGCATCGACTCCGTCTCCCCACCGATCGCCGTCTTCCTCACCGAAGAGGGCACCGTTCATGCCATCGACGACACCTGCACCCATCAGGACGCCTCCCTGGCGGTCGGCTGGGTCGAGGACTGCCGCGTCGAATGCCCGCTCCACGAGAGCACGTTCTCGCTGCTCACCGGTGAGGTGGACCAGCCCCCGGCCAAACGTCCGGTACGGGTCCACCAGGTCAGTGTGGACGGCGATGACGTCTTCGTCGAGCTCTCCCAGGACACCCCTCACCTGCCTCCGGGGGTGAGCCTGCCATGAGCACGCCACCGCTGGCTCCTGAGGGGCACCTGCTGATCGTCGGTGCCGGACTCGCCGGCTACCACACCGCCCGCGGAGTCCGTGCCCACGGGCACACCGGCCCGATCACCATCTTCGGGGAGGAACACCGCCCCGCCTACGACCGCCCGGCACTGAGCAAGGCCTATCTGACAGGGGCCGTCGCCGAAGAAGACCTGCTCCTCGATGACCCCGAGGACCCGCTGGACGTCATCTGGATCAGCGGCGTCGGCGTCGTCAGCCTCAGCACAGACCCCCTCGGCGTCATCACCCAGGACGGCGTCTTCCACCCCGGTGATGCCGTCGTCATCACGACCGGCGCCTCGGCACTCGGCCTTCCCTCCGCTACTGCGGAGGAGACACCGGAGGCGCTGCCCTATGTGCTCCGCAATATGGAGGATGCCCTGGCGCTGCGCGACACCGATCTCCGCGGCACCGACGTGGTCGTCGTCGGGGGTGGTTTCCTCGCCTTGGAAGCCGCCGCCACCTGCATGGACCGTGGTGCCGGATCGGTCACCGTCGCCGCCGGTGAGGCCTACCCCGGTTCCCGGCGCCTGGGTGAACCGGTCGGTGAGGCGATCCGCAGAGCCCATGAAGCCCGGGGTGTGGAGTTCGCCCCGCCCTCCCGTGCTCAAGCGATCCGCCGATGCGCTGGAGATCAGGGGCAGTCCCGCTACGAGGTGCTGTTGGCTGATGGCCAGGCGCTCGCCGCAGACATCGTGATCTGCGCCATCGGCGCCGAACCACGCACCGAATGGCTCTTGGATGCCCCGGTGCAGCTGTGCCCGCACAACGGCGCTGTACTCTGCGACGACACCGGAGCCACTGCCGTGCCGGGGGTCTACGCCGCCGGAGACTGCGCTCAATGGGCCTCACACTCCAGCGGGCTGCGCCCGGTGGGCCATTGGCAGGAAGCCTTCGAGGAGGCGGCCGTCGTCGCCGCTGCGCTCACCGGGGCCGCCCCGGTCGCACTGCAGGAACCCTATTTCTGGTCCGATCAGTTCAACCTGCGCATCCAAGGCGTCGGGCGGATCCACTTGGCCGATGAGGTCACCGTCGTCGACGGGACCCCAGAAGGTGCGGACCTGCTGGTCCACTACTCCAGGCAGGGGGAGAACGTCGGGATTCTAGGCATCAACCGTCTGCGTGATGTCACACGCTGGCGCCGCAGCAGCCGGATCCGCCCCGCAGCACGTGAGGTTCCCGCGCGCGAGACTGTCACCGTCTGAGCTCAGAGCTCTCGGAGGAGATACCTATGATCATCGACCATCTCGACCAGCCGCTGCCCGGCTCCTCGCTGCACCCCACGCCGAGCGGGCGAGCTTATACCGACCCCGAGATCTTCCGGGCAGAGCAGGCGGAGATCTTCGAGACGATGTGGAACTGCGTGCTGCGTGCCGACTCCCTCGATCAGCCGGGGCGTTGGAAGACGGTGACCGTCGGGCGCGAGGAGATCATCGTGGTGCGCACCCGCACGGCGTGGATCCAGGCGTACTACAACGTCTGCGCCCACCGTGGGATGCGCGTCTGCACCGCTCCGGAGGGTAAGAACCGGACTTTGCAGTGCGGGTACCACGCCTGGACCTATGCCCTGGAAGGTGAACTGGTCGCCGCGCCCAACCTGACCTCGATGCCGGATGTGAACCGTCAGCAGTACGGCCTCACGCCCGTCCACGTCCGCCAATGGCTCGGCTACGTCTGGGTGAGCTTGGCACAGGATCCCCCCTCCTTCGACGAGGAGGTGCTGGGCGAGGTGTCCACGCGGTTCGGAGAGGTCGAGTCCATCGACAACTACGGCATCGAGGACCTGCGGCTGGCAGAGTCCAAGACCTACGATGTCCGGGCGAACTGGAAGCTCATCATCGAGAACTTCATGGAGTGCTATCACTGCGCCACTATTCATCCCGAGCTGACCGAGGTGATTCCGGAGTGGGCCGATGGACTGGCTTCTCAGCGGGCAGGCGGGGAGGTCCACGGTTCCGGATTCGGTGAGGAGATCGCGGCGTTCACCGTCGACGGCTCAGAGTCCGGGCTGCCGGAGCTGCCGAGCATCGCCCCTGATCAGGAGCGCAAATACTATGCGATCACCGTCAAACCGCAGGTCTTCATCAACACTGTGCCGGACCATGTGATCTTCCATCGGATGTTCCCGGTCTCGGAATCGCGGACCATTGTGGTCTGTGACTGGCTCTTTCTGCCCGAGGTCGTCGAGCGTGTCGAAGCCGGTGAGCTCGACGTCTCCCGTTCGGTGGAACTCTTCGACCGGGTGAACCTGCAGGACTTCGAGGCCTGTGAGCTCACCCAGCCGTCGATGAGTTCCAAGGCCTACCGGCACGGCGGCGCGCTGGTGCCCAGCGAGCATCACATCGGAGAGTTTCATGCCTGGTGGTACCAGGTGTTGGGTGAACAGGCGGATACCTGAGCATCAGGTCCCCGCAGGGGAGGGTTGAGCGCGGATTCTGTCCCAGGTGCGGATGAGCTGACTGAACTCGCGGACCTGGACCAGCACATGATCCCGAGCCGCCTGTTCGGCCGCCTCTGACTCGCCGTCGGTGACGGCGTCGATGATGGCCCGGTGTTCGCTCAGGGAGCGCCGCATCCGGTCCGGGGCGCGCAGTTGCAGCCGCCGATAGGGCTGAAGCTGGCGTTTCAATGCCGCTGCCTGCTGGCGGAGATAGTCGTTCCCCGAGGCCTCATAGAGGAGCCCGTGGAATGTGGCGTTGGCGTAGTAGTAGCCGGCGGCATCGGCTGTTTCGGCGTAGCGGATGCACTCGCCGTGAGCCGATTCGAGCTGCTCCAGCTGAGCGGGCTCGATGCGGTGCGCGCAGAGCCGTGCCGCCATGCCCTCCAGTTCGGCCATGACTTCGAACCGTTCGGCGAGCCCGGAGAGGCTCAGCTCAGCGACATAGGTGCCGCGCTTCGGGCGGATCTCCACGAGGCCGGTACTTTCGAGCGCCTGGAGCGCCTCACGGACAGGGGTGCGTGAGCATCCGTAACGGGTGCTGAGCTCCGCGGGATCGAGGCGGTGCCCCGGGGCGTAACGGCCTTCGACGATGTCGTTCTCCAGGTCATCACGGATGCGCTGGGCTCCGGGAACTGAGGGCATGGCAACCTCCTGAGGTGTGACACCTGCATACAGAGTAGACCACCAATATATTGTGGCGTGAGTCACGTTCATGCGTTATGGTCTCTGTTATATACATCACAGCCTGAGCTGGATGTATGCGCAGGCGAATGGAGGACCTGACCATGGCAGGAACGGAACGATGGTTGCTCAGCGACCTTGTCCGTGTGTTGCGAGGCCGCGGAAAGGCCGTCGACGAGGCGGTCCCGGAGGTCGCTCCGCTGGAGCAGCTCATCGCCGGCTGTGAAGTGCTGATGAGCGGCATCGGCGAGCCGGCCATGCGGGCCGTAGCCGCCACGGCCTTGAACGCCTACGGAGCTCTCGAATCACCCCGCAACGACGACGTCAAGACCCAGTTCTTTCGTCATCTGCTGGACACCTACGGCGTCGAGGCCGAGCGCGTCCGTGAGGCCTACGCGGCGTGGGACCGTGCCAGTCACGGTGTCCAGGCCGGTGCCGCAGCTGATGCCGGAGGCGACGCCGGAGCCGATACCGCAGCTGATGCCGGAGCCAGTGCCGCCGAACTCGCCGAGCTCTTCTCCGTCGTCGAGCCCCGGCGTCAGGAGCTGCTGCGGCGGATGAACCACGCCCCCGGTGCCACCGTGCGGCTGGTGGAGATGCGCGCCGATCTGCGACGCCTGATGCGCATCCACCCCGATCTCATACCGCTGGACCGGGATTTCCGGCACGTGTTCGCCTCCTGGTTCAACCGCGGCTTCCTGCGGATGGAACAGGTGGGCTGGGACGCCCCCAGGGAACTGCTCGAGGCCCTGCTGAGGTTCGAGAAGGTCCACCCGATGTCCGGGCGCACTGAGCTGCGCCGCAGACTCCAACCCAAAGATCGCCGCTGCTATGCGTTCTTCCATCCGGCCACCGGGGACATCCCGCTGATCTTCGTGGAAGTGGCCCTGACCCGGGAGTGCCGGACAGCATCGGACCTCTGCTGGCCCCCGGGCCCGCGCTGAACCCGTCCCGGGCCGATACCGCCGTCCTCTACTCGATCAACAATGCCCTTGACGGGCTGGCGGGGATCTCCTTCGGCAGCCTGCTGATCAAACAGGTCATCGAACAGGTCAGCGCAGAGCTTCCACATCTCGAGCAGTTCGTCACCCTGTCACCCATTCCAGGATTCCGCCGGTGGCTGCAGGACCAGCAGGATCCGGAGCTCGTTCAGCTGTCCCGGGACCTCGAGCACCATGCCGAGCAGTCGCAGGGACTCATCGAGGAGAACGCCGGGGAGAGTCTCGAAGAGGGTGCGGGGGAGACCCCCGAGGTCAGCGGTCTCGACGGCCCGCTGCGTGAACGGCTGCTGCCCGTGCTGGCTCGCTACATCGCCGAGGAACGCCGTGAAGACCGCCGTCCCATCGACCCGGTGGCGCGGTTCCATCTGGGCAACGGTGCCGCCGCCTGGCAGCTCAACTGGCCAGCAGACACCTCACAGAACGGTCACCGGCAGTCCTACGGAGCGATGATCAACTACCGCTACGACCCCCAGCTGCTGGAACGACGTCACGAAGAGTTCGTCCGGCACCGCCGCATCGCACTGGGTGGGCAGCTCGAAGACCTCCTGCGCCCCACTCGAATCCCTGACCACCAGAGAGGACACCGCACGATGAGCGACCAGCTCCCGACCATCTACACCTCCTTCACCGAACAGGTCCGGCTGCGCCCGGAGAAAGAGCTGTTCCGGCTGCCCGAGGGGCAGACGATGAGCTACGCGCAGCTCGATGCGCTGGTGAAGCAGATCGCCGGACGGCTCGTCGTCGACGGGGTGCGCCCCGGTGACCGCGTGTCGATGCAGGTGCAGAAATCTCCGGAAGCCCTGGCCCTGTACCTGGCCACACTGCAGATCGGCGGGGTCTTCCTGCCGCTGAACACTGCCTACACCGGCGCCGAGATGGACTACTTCCTCTCCGATGCCGGTCCTCGTGTCTTGGTCTGCAGCCCTGAGCGTGCCTCCGAGTACGCGGGATGGTCTGAGACGGAACAGTCCGGCATCGTCGTCGAGACGCTCGGTGCCCACCGCGAAGGGTCCCTGCTCAGCGGCAGCGAGTACACCGAAGAGGTCTTCGCAGCCGCCCCCGAGGACCCGGCCGCGATCCTCTACACCTCCGGCACCACTGGGCGTTCCAAAGGTGCCGTGCTGACCCACGGCAACCTGGCCTCCAACTGTCACTCACTGCTCGAGGCCTGGGAGTTCACCGCCGAGGACAGGCTCATCCACGCGTTGCCGATCTTCCACATCCACGGTCTCTTCGTCGCCGCCAATATGACTCTCGCCGCCGGTGCGTCGATGGACTTCCTGCCCGGCTTCGACGCCGAGGCCATTCTTCGTCTCCTCCCCGAGGCGACCGTGCTGATGGGGGTACCCACCTTCTACACCCGGCTGATGAAGTCACCGGAGCTGACACGCCAGCTCTGCGCGGGGATGAGACTGTTCGTCTCCGGGTCAGCCCCGTTGCTCTCCAGCGATCATGAAGAGTTCCAGGCCCGCACCGGACACGCCATCCTGGAGCGCTACGGCATGACCGAGACCGGCATGAACACCACCAACCCGTACTCGGGGGGCCGCGCAGGCCCGGCACGGTGGGCCGTCCGCTGCCCGGAGTCGAGATCCGCATCGTCGACCGCGAGCACGGGAGCAGCCTGCCCGACGGCGAGGTCGGGCTCGTGGAGGTCAGGGGCCCCAACGTGTTCATCGGCTACTGGCAGATGCCGGAGAAGACCGAGGCGGAGTTCCGTGATGACGGCTTCTTCATCACCGGCGACCTCGGGCGCATCGACGAGGACGGCTACCTCGCCATCGTCGGCCGGGACAAGGACCTGGTGATCGCCGGGGGCTACAACATCTACCCCAAGGAGATCGAGGAGCTGCTCGACGCCCAGGACGACGTGCTGGAGAGCGCGGTGATCGGAGTCCCGCACCCCGACCTGGGGGAGGGTCTCGTCGCCGTCATCGTGCCCGCCGAGGGCCGTGAACCCACGGAGGAGGAGATCTTCAGGGCCGTCTCACAGGACCTGGCCCGGTTCAAGCAGCCGCGCGCCCTCCGCTTCGCCCAGGCGCTGCCCCGGAACGTGATGGGGAAGGTCCAGAAGGCCGACCTGCGCCGCGAGCACGGCGAGATCTTCACCGCAGCAGGGAAGGACTGAGCCATGGTTGTCTACGGAGTCGCCGTGCTCTCGGCCTGCCTGCTCGTCGGCATGGTCATCGGTGACGCTCTCGGTGCGGCCATCGGCGTCGATGCGAACGTCGGCGGCGTCGGGTTCGCCATGATCCTGCTGGTGCTGCTGACCGACCGGCTGCGGCGACGCGGCCGCTTCCCGGATGTTACCGAACAGGGAGTCATCTTCTGGAGCTCGATGTACATCCCGATCGTCATCGCGATGGCGTCTACGCAGAACGTCGTCGAGGCGGTGGCCGGAGGTCCGGTCGCCCTGCTGGCCGGCCTGGGGGCGCTCGCCGCCGGCGCCGCGCTGGTGCCGGTGCTCTCACGCATCGGTCCGCCCACCGAACCGCTGCCGCCGCTGGAGGCGGAGGAGCCGAAGGGGGTCTGAGGTGGAACTGATCGCAGATGTGCTCATCGACAACGGCCTCCTCTTCGCCTTCCTCATCGTGGGCGTGCTCATGCTGGTCTGCGGGTGGCTGTCCAAGACGCTCACCAAGGGCAGGCTGCACGGTTCGGCCATCGCCATCATCGTCGGTCTGGTCCTGGCCTACGTCGGGGGCGCGGCCACCGGCGGGGAGAAGGGGCTCGCCGACGTCGCGGTGTTCAGCGGACTCGGGCTGATGGGCGGCTCCATGCTCCGCGACTTCGCCATCGTCTCCACCGCCTACGGCGTCGACGTCCGGGAGATCCGGCGCTCCGGCGCGGCAGGCGTGCTCTCCATCTTCCTGGGGATCTTCGTCTCCTTCATCGTCGGCGGCCTGGTGGCCGTGATGTTCGGCTACACCGATGCGGCCTCGATCGCGACGATCGGCTCCGGTGCGGCCACCTACATCGTCGGGCCGGTCACCGGCACCGCCGTCGGCGCCGGTTCCGACGTCATCGCGCTCTCGGTGGCCGCCGGGCTGCTGAAGGCGGTGGTGGTGATGGTGGGGACCCCGATGATCGCGAAGCTCATCGGTCTGAACAATCCGAAGTCGGCCATGGCCTACGGCGGACTCATGGGCACGACGTCGGGCGTCGCCGGGGGACTCGCCGCCACGGACAAACGGCTGGTGCCCTACGGGGCGATGACGGCGACCTTCTACACCGGGATGGGCTGCCTGCTGGGGCCGTCGGTGTTCTACGTCGCCGTGCGTGCGATCGTCGGTGGGTGAGTGGTCAGGGGGTCGGCAGCTGCGGCTGGACGACCGGATAGGTGACCGTCGCGCCGTCGATGCGGGCACCGGGATTCAGCTCCGCAGGCGAGAGCTGCCCCGGACCCATCAGATGCAGCACCTCGTCCCCGGCGGCGAGCAGATGGTCGGCGATGATGCGCCGGTGGCAGCGCCACCAGACAGCCTCGGCGCACATGACCGCCGGGCGCTCGCCGTCGTCGGTGTGGAGCCTGTGCAGCCCGTCTCGGAACTCCTGGGAGAGGGCGTAGTCGGCGTAGTTGTGGAAGCTGCGGTGCGTCCAGAAGCCGTTGGTCTCCGGCGGGACGTCCCGCTGTACGGGTCGGCGGCCGGTGAGCGCCCCTTCCCAGCGATAGCCGATCCCAGCCTCGGCGAGCGCCTCAGCCAGGGGCTCGGCGTCGAACTGAGGATGTCGTCGGGATCCGGGCAGCCGCCGCACATCCACCACGGTCACCACCTCGGCCTCGCCGAGCATGTCCAGGAACTCGGAGAGCTCACGGGTCGAATGCCCCACGGTGAGGAGCTCAGTCATCGACATGCGCCCAGGCTCACGAATCCCGGAACCCGTTCGGCCACCCGCGCTCGTGCCGCACCACCTGCCCCACCCCATCGATGGAGCAAGACTCGTGGGGACACGCCGGCTGGCGCGCCCATTCCTGCTCCATCGACGGGGCGGCCGGCCGGGTGGGAGCGGGTGGCCGGTGCGGGGCACGGTGACCGGCCGGGAAGATGACCGGCGCGGCTGCGGGGCTCGTGGGCGTTCGGGTTCCTACTCACCGGCGCAGTGGTCGCAGCAGTAGGTCGCGCCCTCCCGCTCCACTCCGTGGCCGATCACCCGGCAGCCGCAGTGGGCGCAGGTCGGGGCCATCCTGTGGATCGCGCACTGGAAGCTGTCGAAGGTCAGGGTCTCACCCATCTGAGTGACCGTGAAGGCCTTCTCGTACTCGTTGCCGCAGGTTGCGCAGGCAATCATGTGTCCTCCTCGTTCGGTGTCGGGTCCTCGGTGTCGGGTCCTCGGTGTCGGGTCCCCGGTGTCGGGTCCCCGGTGTCGGGTCCTCGGTGTTGGGTCCTCGGTGTTGGGTCCTCGGTGTTGGGTCCTCGATGTCGGCTCGTCGATGTCCGGTTGTCGGTGCCCTGTCGTCCGCCATCCGGTCCCGGCCTGCGGTCTTCGCTCAGCCCGGCGCCGCAGCTTCAGCCCGTCGAAGCCGTCGATCGGGCGTGGTGGGCGATGCGCCCGCCGGCAAGCACCATCTCCACCTGTCGCTCGGAGAGGCGGTGCTTCAGGGTGACGTCGCGGTCGCCGATGCGTGCGCCCACCTCGTGGGAGGCGTGCAGGGCCTCGTGCAGCCCGCGCAGCGAGAGCACCTCGCCCTGCTCGATCGCCTCGTAGTCGGCCTCGTCGGCGAACTCCAGAGCGAGCACCCCGAAGTTGGCCAGGTTCTGCCAGTGGATCCGGGCGATCGACTTCGCCACCACCACCTTCAGCCCCAGATACCGTGGGGCGACGACGGCGTGCTCGCGCGAGGATCCCTGCCCGTAGTTCGTCCCGCCCACTACGGCGTGTCCTCCCTCGGTCTCTGCCGCGCGGGAGGAATAGGTGTCGTCGACCTGGACGAACACGAACTCCGAGATCTTCGGGATGTTGCTGCGGTAGGGCAGCACGCGCGAGCCCGCGGGCATGATCTCGTCGGTGGAGACGTCGTCGCCGACCTTCAGCAGGATCGGCAGGTCCAGCTCGTCGGGGATGGGGTCGAACTCGGGCAGCGAGTAGATGTTCGACCCCTTGACCAGTTCCACCTCACGCGCCTGCTCCGGCGGCAGGGGAGCGGTGAGCAGGTCCCGGCTGATGGTGTACTCCTGCGGCATCTGCACCTGCGGGTACTCCATGTCGAGATCCCGGGGGTCGGTGATCTCTCCGGTCAGGGCGGCGGCCGCGGCGGTCTCCGGCGAGCACAGCCACACCGAGTCCTCATCGGTGCCCGAACGGCCGGGGAAGTTGCGCGGCATCGTGCGCAGGCTGCTGCGGCCCACGGCCGGCGCCTGTCCCATGCCGATGCATCCCAGGCACCCGGACTGGTGCACCCGGGCGCCGGCGGCGATCAGGTCGAAGAGCCATCCTTCTCGGGCCAGGTCGGCGTACATCTCCCTCGAGGTGGGGTTGACGTCGAAGGAGACGCGCTCGTGCACCCGACGTCCGGCCATGGCCTCGGCGACGACGGCGAAGTCCCGCAGCCCGGGGTTGGCCGAGGAGCCGAGGACGACCTGGTAGACCTCCTCGCCGGCGACCTCGCGCACGGGCTTCACCTTGCCGGGGGAGGAGGGCAGGGCGATCAGGGGCTCCAGCTGGGAGAGGTCGATGTGATCCTCGACGTCGTATCCTGCGCCCTCGTCGGCCAGGATCTCGGTGAAGTCCTCCTCGCGTCCACGCTCGGCCAGATAGCTGCGCACGGCTTCGTCGGCGGGGAACACCGAGGTGGTCGCACCCAGCTCGGCGCCCATGTTCGCGATGACGTGCCGGTCCATCGCTGTGAGGCCGGCCAGCCCGTCGCCGTAGTACTCGATGATCCGCCCCGAGCCGCCGGTGACGCCGTGACGACGCAGCATCTCCAGGATCACGTCCTTCGCGGAGACCCAGTCCGGCAGCTCGCCGGTCAGCTTCACACCCCACACCTCTGGCATGGAGACATAGAGCGGTTCGCCGGCCATCGCCATGGCGACCTCCAGGCCGCCGACGCCGACCGCGAGCATCCCCAGCGCCCCTGCCGCGCAGGTGTGGGAGTCGGCGCCGACCATCGTCAGCCCCGGGCGGCCGAAGTGACCCTGGTGCACCGGGTGCGAGACTCCGTTGCCGGCCCGGGAGAACCAGATGCCGTAGCGCTGGGCGGCCGACTGCAGGAACAGGTGGTCCTCGGGGTTCTTCTCATCGGTCTGCAGCAGGTTGTGGTCCACGTATTGGACCGACGTCTCGGTGCGGACCTGATCCAGCCCCAGAGCCTCCAGCTCCAGCATGACCATCGTGCCGGTGGCGTCCTGGGTAAGGGTCTGGTCGATGCTCAGGGCGATCTCCTCGCCCGGCGTCGTCGAACCGGAGAGCAGATGGTCCCCGATCAGCTTCTGTGCCACGTTCTGCGCCATCGCAGATCCTCCTCGGACTCTCGGCGGCGGTGCCAGGTTCCACCCACCAGCCTCTCGTCTTCCCGGCGCCGAACTCAAGGGATGAGGCCCCGCTGACCTGGAGAGATTCTGCGGTGTCGGCTCGCAGCGCCGTCCCCGCAGCAGGCCCTGGCCCTCTGCCGTCGTCCGTCCGAGCCGGTCATGCGCCGACGGTGACCTGGCAGGATGGTCCGATGACGTCACATCCCGCGCCTCCTGCCGCCCGTTCCGCCTCCACCCGCCCAGGACCCGATCCGCTGCCGCGTCGGCTCGGTGTGCTGGTCTCGGTGCTGCTCGCTGTGGTGCTGGCCGCCTGGGGCGCCGGCGCCTTCGGCGGTGCCTCGATCACGGAGGCCGCCGGAGGGTGGCTCGACGCCGACTCCACGCCGCTGGCCCCGGCCTCGGGGGCGTTCCGCATCTGGAGCGTCATCTATGTCGGCATGGTCGGCTACGCGATCTGGCGGCTGACCCCGATCGGCGGCGCCTCGGCTCGGGCGCGGCGTGCAGACCTCTGGGTGGTCGGCTCCGCGCTGCTGAACGCCGCGTGGATCGGCGTCGTCCAAGCCGACCAGCTCGTGCTCAGCGTCATGGTCATCCTCATGCTGCTCGGCGTGCTGATCCGTCTTCACCTGATGCTCGTCGGGGCCGTGGCCGGGGATGTCACCGGGCGAGTCGAGAGAGCGGTGCTCGACGGTGTCTTCGGGCTCTACCTCGGCTGGGTCTGCGTGGCGACGGTGGCGAACATCGCCGGTCTCGGAGGGTCTCTCATCGACCCCGAGATGGCCCTGGGTGCCGAGCTGTGGGTCGTGGTCGTCACGGTCCTCGTGCTGGTGGCCGTGGTGGGACTGGCGGCGGCCCTGAGCGAGCGCACCGGACGACGGGCGGCGCCGGTGCTGGCCATCGCCTGGGGCGTGGTCTGGATCGCCGTCGGCAGGACGGAGGGGCGTTTCGAGGACCTCGTGCTGGTGTTCGCCGCGGCCGTCGCCGCCGCGGCGGCGCTCGGGGTACCGCTGCTGCGCCGGCTGCTCGTCGGTTCCTCACGTTCCTCGCGCTGACCTGCGGCGATCCTCTCGTGAGAGGGGAGACCACGGGCGTAGCCTGATCGTGAGATGCACTTCCACCGTGACCCCGCAGCCCCGGCCTCGCCCGCCGGCGCGCAGCCTGACCGGACGGGAGGCCTGTTCGGAGGTCCGGTCCGACCGCACTGGGCGAAGGCACGGCTGGCCCTGCTGCTGGTCGCCGCCCTCGCCCTCGGCGCCTGTGCCGACGGCGAGGGTCCGGAGGGGACGACCGAGGAGGCTGAGGCCACCGGAGCCGAGGGCTCCGGGCAGGGCGAGGAGGACTCCGACGAGGAGCAGGGCGGCCAGGAGGATTCGGAGGAGGACCAGGTCGAACCTGCCGAACTGCCCGGCGGAGGTGACACGCTCTTCCCCGACCGCCGGTTCGTCGCCCTCTACGGCACCCCTGAGGTCCCCGCCCTGGGGGCCCTGGGCGAGCAGGACGTCGACGAGGCGATCACGCGCATCGACGGCAAAGCGGAGGAGTACCAGGAGTACAGCGAGGAGCCGGTGCAGCCGGCCTTCGAGATCATCACTACGGTGGCCACCGAAGCCCCCGGACCTGACGGTGACCACACTCGCGAGATCGATCCCGAGACGCTGCGCCCGTGGATCGAGGCTGCCGAGGAGGCCGGCGTCTACGTCGTCCTGGACCTCCAGCCCGGCCGCACCGACTTCCTCTCCCAGGCCCAGGCCTATGAGGATCTGCTGGCCGCGCCCCATGTCGGGCTCGCCCTGGATCCGGAGTGGCGGATCGGACCGGGACAGGTCCACGGACAGCAGATCGGTTCGGTCGATGCCGAGGAGATCAACGAGGTCTCCGCATGGCTGGCAGAACTCACGGCCGAGCATGAGCTGCCGCAGAAGATGCTGATCCTCCATCAGTTCACCGATGCGATGATCACCGACCGGGCGAACATCGACACCGCTCACGAGGAGCTGGCGATCACCCTGCACGCCGACGGCCACGGCACACCGGGATCCAAGATGGAGACGTGGGAGCGTCTGCGGCAGGGGCTGCCTGAGGGCATCTGGATGGCGTGGAAGAACTTCCACCGTCAGGACCGCCCCACCTTCACTCCGGAGGAGACCTACGAGGTCGAGCCGACACCGTGGTTCGTCTCCTATCAGTGACACCGTCCACTCAGTGATACCATCCACTCAGTGACACCATCCACGGAGGACAGCCATGGTCAGCCCTCAGAACACAGCAGCGATCGCACGGGCCACGAAACGGTCCTGGGCGCAGTGGCTGACGCTGCTCGACGACGCCGGCGCGACCACCTTGCCGCACGCGCAGATCGCGGCGATCGCTGAGGCCCATATGCCACCTGGCCTGGAGAACCCGGGCTGGTGGGCCCAGGGAACGGCGGTGGCCTACGAGCAGGAACGCGGACTGCGCGTACCGGGGCAGAGCTCCGACGGGACGTTCAAGACATCGGTCTCTCGAACGCTGGCTGTTCAGCCGTCCCGGGCCCGTGAGTCCTGGGCGCAGCTGATGTCTGCGTGGGCCGGGCATGCCGCCGTCGAGCTCGACGGCGATCCCTGGACCTCGGATACCCCGAAACGGCTCTACTGGCGGGCCAGACTCACTGACGGCTCGAAAGTCGTGGTGAGCGCAGAGGCGAAGGGATCTGAGAAGACGCTGCTGACACTCAGCCATGAACAGTTAGTCGGCCCTGAGGCGATTGCGCACTGGAAAGCGCAGTGGAAGGCGGAGCTCCAGCGGCTCTGAGCGGCCTCGGCCTCAGGCGCCTGAGCCGTCGTCCCGGGGCAGTTTCATCTCCGGGAGCTCGGCCACGGCGTAGCGGATGTGCTCTTCGGTCAGGGCAGCTGCGCGCTCGGCGTCGCCGTCGCAGATCGCGGAGAAGATCTCGCGGTGCTGATCCCTCAGGGTGTCCCGAAGCTGGGTCCACTGCTCACGGTGGTGGAAGGCGTGCAGGATCTGCGTGCGCAGCGAGTTGCGGATCGCCGTGGTCAGGTCCGCCACCAGACGGTTGCCTGCGGCCTCGGCGATGGCCACGTGGAAGTCGGTGTCAGCCTCATTGAACGCCTCCCGGTCCACCTCGGCCGCGGACATGCGCTCGATAGTCTCACGCATCCGTTCGCGCGCGGCGTCATCAGCGTTCTTCGAGGCCAGGCCCGCGGAGGTGCGCTCCAAGGCGATCCGCAGCTCGACGACGTCCCCCACGGGGAAGTTCGAGAGCCCGATGTGCAGGCGCAGCAGCCGGGTCAGTGCAATGCTCGGCATGGCGGTGATGATCGTGCCGGATGAGGAGCCTGCTCCGACTCGGGACTCCAGGGCGCCGTGGCTCTCCAGCATACGGATCGCCTCGCGGACTCCGGCGCGGCTGACCTGCAGCATCGAGGCCAGTTCACGCTCCGGAGGCAGGGTGTCACCGACGCTGAGGCGCCCGGACATCACCTGCTCTTCGATGGCTTCGATCACCAGCTCGTGGGCTCTGCTCTTGGGGATCGGTGCCCAGGAGAGATCGGGGGTGCGTGCGCTGGGGGAGCCGACTGTGTCGGAGTGGTCCTGCATGGCTCATTTCTACCACCGCTCTGTGCCGTGCTCTGCCGGTGCGGGCTTCGGGTGACGGATGCGAGCCGGCGGGCAGGAGTGTTGTGACTGGCCCGAATGAGAGGTGCGAGATGAGAGGCATGGGTGACGAACCTGGCGCGACAGGCCTGCCGGGGAAGCAGGGCTCATATTGACCGAGATCACATCTTGCTCCTAAGCTCTGAATGGTCAGACCACATAGCTGTTGAAGGAGGGCCGAGCATGGTCCAGCGCCAGGTGCCGAACCCGCGGGAGATCTTCGAGCTGATGCAGTTCAAGCGACCCAGCCTGGACTTCACCGGGAACCGTCTCGGTAAAGCGCAGTCCATCGCCGATCTGCGCAAGATCGCCAAGCGTCGCACCCCGGCCGCCGCCTTCGACTACACGGAGGGATCCGCTGATCGGGAGATCTCGCTGACCCGCGCGCGCCAAGCCTTCGAGGACGTCGAGTTTCACCCCGGAGTGCTCACCGACGTCTCCTACCTGGACATGTCCACCGAGGTGCTCGGTGAGGCCTCTGCGCTGCCCTTCGGCATCGCGCCGACGGGCTTCACCCGCCTGATGCAGACCGAGGGGGAGATCGCCGGCGCTGGTGCCGCGGCAGCCTCCGGTATCCCGTTCAGCCTCTCCACACTGGGCACCACCTCGATCGAAGCCGTCCGCGAGGCCGCTCCGAACGGTCGGCTGTGGTTCCAGCTCTACGTGATGCGTGACCGCTCCATCTCCTACGGACTGGTCGAGCGCGCCGCGCAGGCTGGTTACGACACTCTGATGTTCACTGTGGACACGCCCATCGCCGGCAACCGTATGCGGGATAAGCGCAACGGCTTCTCCATCCCGCCGCAGCTGACGGCCAAGACGGTGCTGGATGCGATCCCGCGCCCGTGGTGGTGGATCGACTTCCTCACCACCCCTCCGCTGGAGTTCGCCTCCCTGACCTCGACCGGTGGGACCGTCGGCGAGCTGCTCAACAGTGCGATGGATCCCTCGATCAACTACGAGGATCTGAAAGAGATCCGGGACATGTGGCCCGGCAAGATCGTCATCAAGGGTGTCCAGACTCTGGCGGATGCCAAGAAGCTGGCAGACCTCGGCGTCGACGGAATCCTGCTCTCCAACCACGGCGGCCGTCAGCTCGATGCCGCCCCGGTGCCCTTCCACCTGTTGCCCGAGGTGGTCCGGGAGGTCGGTGACGATGTGGAGGTCATGGTCGACACCGGCATCATGCACGGTGCGGACATCGTCGCCTCGCTGGCCCTGGGCGCGAAGTTCACGCTGGTCGGCCGTGCCTATCTCTATGGTCTGATGGCCGGCGGCCGCCGCGGCGTCGACCGGATGATCGAGATCCTCTCCAGCGAGGTGGAACGGACCATGAAGCTGCTGCAGGTGCACTCGGTGGAGGAATTGGAGCCCCGGCACGTCACCCAGCTGCGTTCATTGGTGCCGCACCAGAGCCTGCCCGCGCCGACGGAACGGGGAAGTTCCCTGCGCTGATCGTCCTGTTCTCTGGTTGCCGGGGTCTTGTGCCGTGGGTCCGTCGTTACTCTCGACGCCCCGGCTCCTCGGCCCAGGGAGTGGTGAAGATCTCTCCCATCGGTGGCATGTCTTTGATGGCTGAACGCTCCGGCTCAGCGATGAACTCGGCAAGCCGGGCGTCGAGCTCATCGGTGAGGATGACGTCGTGCCAGGCGAGCTTCAGCCCCGCGGCGGTGCTCAGCCGGGTCCGGTCCATCAGCTGGACGTGCAGATGAGGTTCAGAGCTGTTGCCGCTGTTGCCGACCCGGCCCAGCACTCCACCGACACGCAGGCGTGCGCCGGTCTCCGGCAGCACCGAATTCCGCTGCAGGTGCGCATAGACGGCGACGGTGCCATCGCCGTGATCGACGACGACGTGATTGCCCAGCAGCGCAGAAGGGCCGGCCAGGGTGCGCAGAAGCCCCTCGACGGTGACCATGAGAAGACGACTCACCCACGTGTTGCGGGCCCGATGGTCGCGAGCTCGGTGGCGCCGCCGGATCACAGTGCCGGTGGCCATGGCGTGGACAGGCTCTCCGAAGCTCTCATAGTCCTCCGGTGCCGAGGCGCGCAGGCGGTGATGCAGCAGCGGCGGAGTGGACTCAGTAGTGGGCTTCAGGACGTCGACGGCGCACCATTGCCCCAGGGTCCTGGTGCCGTGGCTCGGCAGACGCTGCCCCGGTGTGTTCAGCGAGGTCCACTCGCCGCGGACCGGGCAGCTCATCAGCTGCAGGCTGTGCGGCTTCGCCCGCGGGGCGATCTGCAGCCCGGCCCCGGAGACGGCGCCGACTGCGACGACGCCGGGCACCCACCAGATCGACTCGGGAGCCGGAATCAGCCCGGCGAGATCGCCGATGATGACGGTTGCGACGAGGACGAGCAGCAGGCACCAGAGTGGGCGGAGCCCGGCGATCATCCGGCGCATGCGATACCTCCCTGATCATGACCTCCCTGATCGGCGCCGCGCAGGCCTCAGGGGACTCGCGGGTAGGCCAGATCGTGGCGGAGCTGGGTGCATCTCGCCCCGGTATGACCCGTTCCGCGTCCCCGAGAGTACCCTGTGATCAGAGTGTTCCGTACGATCGGCGTCGCCTCGGAATCTCCCTGACCGAACAGCCCTAGACTGGCGCGGTGCGTGGATTCGATCTGAGGGCCTTCGAGCGGGAGCGGCGGCGAGCGATGCCGGGCATCGTGCTGGCCTTCGTCATCGGCGTGGGCTCCTATGTGCTGACGGACCGCTACATTCCGGGGATCTCCGGGATCTTACTGGCAATCCTGATCGGCGCGGCGGTACGGACCCTCGGCTGGGTGCCGCAGTGGGCTGAGGCCGGGTTGAAGCGTGCGTCGAAGACCCTGCTGCGGCTGGGGATTGTACTTTTCGGCCTGCAGCTTGTTCTCGGTGACATTCTGGCGCTCGGATGGGAGGTCCTCGCCATCGTCATAGTCACTGTGGTGACCAGTTTCGCGGGGACTCTGGCGGCAGCGTGTGTCCTGCGGATGCGCACCGGTGATGCGGTGATGCTGGCGACCGGCACCTCGATCTGCGGGGCCTCGGCGGTTGCCGGTGCGGCGGCTGCGTTGGACCGCGGGGACGGTAGAGACCGTACGGGGAAGGAGCTCGACTCCGGTGCTGCGGCGGCCGTGGCGGTGGTGACTCTGTGGGGGACCGCGGCGATGCTCACCCTGCCTTATGTGGCCGGTCCGCTGGGGCTCGACGCGCATGCCACCGGTGTGTGGATCGGCGCGGGGGTCCATGAGGTGGGGCAGGTGGTGGCCGCCGGGGGTATTGCCGGGGCGACGGCGTTGAGTGTGGCGGTGACGGTGAAGCTGGCCCGTGTGGTGCTGCTGGCTCCTGTGGTGGCTGGGATCAGTCTGTGGTCGGGGAGAGGGGCGTCATCCTCTGATAAGTCGTCGGCGGGGGCGCGGCCTGCCGTGGTGCCCGGGTTCGTGCTGGGTTTTATGGCGGCAGTGCTGTTCGCCACCGTTATCGGTGTGCCCGAGGCCGCTGCCGGGTATCTGGAGACGGCGGCGACCCTGCTGCTGACCGTGGCGATGGCGGCCGTGGGCACTGGCGTGGACGTGGTGGGCCTGGTGCGGCGGGGCGGTCCGGCATTGCTTGCTGGTCTGGCCGGCGCCCTGGTCACGGTGTCTGTGGCTCTGGGCGCGGTGCATCTCCTGCTGATCTGAGCCGTCCCGCCCGGACGGCTCTCCCGTGAGCGTGTCCGGGTGGGGCCATGCCGGGCATCGACAATGATTCGAATATATGTTCGAATAGCTCCATGCGGTGGGATCAGCAGAAGCTTGACGACGATGGCGCGGCCCTGCTGCCGCTGAAAGGCATGATCCGCACCGTCACCACCCCGGAGTTCGACGGTGTCTCCTTCCATGAGATCGCCTGCCGCACCGCGCTGAACCAGGTGCCTCCGCAGTCCTCGATGCCCTTCCGCTGGACGATCAACACCACCCGTGGATGCCTGCACCAGTGCGTGTACTGCCTCGCCGCGGACACGCTCATCCTCATGGCGGACGGGCGGCAGAAGCCCATCGCTGATCTGCGCGTCGGGGATCGGGTGATCGGCACCCAGCTCGACGGAGACCGCCGAAGACTCGTCGAGACGGAGGTCCACGCACACTGGCAGACAGTGAAGCCGGCCTGGCAGATCACAGTGGCGCAGGGAACGGAGATCGTCGCCAGTGGTGACCACCGATTCCTGACAGAGCATGGCTGGACGTATGTGGCGCGGGCCCCGGGCTCCGAGGCGCAGGGGCCGGCTCTGGCCCCCGGCCACAGGATGATGGGCTGGGGTCTTGGAGATCTCTCCTGCGGCGAGGGCCCGTATGCCGGGGCACCCGATGAACCCGCCGCCTCATGGAGGCGTGAGCTGGTGGGTGAGGAGGTGACGACGTCTGCGGACCTGCGTGTCATGTCCGTGCGGGACCTCGGTGTCCGGCAGGCGATGTTCGACATCACCACTGGAACAGGGGATTTCGTGGCGAATGGAGTGGTCAGCCACAATTGCTTCGCTCGGAAGACGCACGAGTATCTGGACCTCGATTCCGGGAGGGACTTCGACACTCAGATCATCGTCAAGACCAACGTGGCCGAGGTGCTGCGTGCCGAGCTGGCGAAGCCGTCCTGGCGCCGTGAGCATGTGGCATTGGGGACGAACTCGGACCCTTATATGCGCGCTGAGGGGCGGTATCGGCTGATGCCGGGGATCATCACCGCGCTCGCGGATTCGGGGACGCCGTTCTCGATTCTCACGAAGGGGCCGCTGCTGCGCCGGGACCTGCCGCTGCTGAAGGAAGCCGCGCAGCGGGTGCCGGTCTCCGTCGCGGTGTCGCTGGCGATGGTGGACACCCAGCTGCAGCAGACCGTGGAGCCGGGCACACCAGACCCGCGGGCCCGACTGGGGCTGATCCGCGCGATCGCCGATGCCGGCTTGGATTGTCAGGTGCTGGCCATGCCGATCCTGCCGTGGCTCACCGATTCCGAGGAGCACCTCGACGCGCTCCATAGTGCCTTGGCAGAGGCAGGCGCGCGCGATGTCACCACGGGGGCGTTGCATCTGCGTCCCGGGGCGCGCGAGTGGTTCCTGAGATGGTTGGCGGATCAGCATCCGCATCTGGTCGGACGCTACCGGCGTCTCTACCGGGGCGGCAGCTACGCCGACCGAAACTACAGACGATGGCTAGGGGAGCGTGCCGCAGCGGCACGCCGTCGTCATGGATTCGGCGACGGCACCGATCCGATGTGGCGGGGAGGGTCAACGCCGGAGGCAGTGCCTGCTGATGTCGGGCCCCAACCGGCGTTGTTCTAGTGGGCACCTTCTGATGATGTTCATGCCATGAGACGAGGCCCCGTGTTGTCGGATAGCTGGCGTGGCAGGCTAGGAGCATGTTCTCGCACGCCACCAGCCACACCACACGCCCGAGCTTGACCGGCAGCTTCGGGATGTCCGCTTCCACCCATTGGTCCACGACGGCGGCCTGCCAGTCCGTGCTCGAGCGCGGCGGTAACGCCTTCGACGCTGCCGTCGCCGGGGCCTTCGTGCTGCACCTGGTGGAACCGCATCTCAACGGGCCGGGTGGAGACATGACGGGGATCTTCGCCACAGCTGAGGCACCGAGTGAGCCGCAGGTGCTGATGGGGCAAGGCTCCGCACCTGAGGGGGCAACCATCGATCACTACCGCTCCCTCGGCATGCAGGACGTCCCTGGAGCCGGAGGTCTGGCCGCCGCCGTGCCTGGTGCAGTGGATGCCTGGCTTCTGCTGCTGCGTGATCACGGCACATGGGTGTTGGGCGATGTGCTCGGGTATGCGATCGAGATCGCCGAACGGGGCCATCCGATCCTGCCGCAGGCCGCCGCGGCGATCGCCTCCGTCTCTGAACTGTTCACCGAGCACTGGCCGACCTCGGCGGAACAATGGCTGACTGGAGGGGCCGTCCCGAAGCCGGGGACCATGATCACCAACCCCGAGTACTCGGAGGTGCTGCGTCGGCTGGTTGCGTCGGCTGATGATGCTGAGAACCGGGAAGCAGGGATCGACGCCGCTCGCCAGGCGTGGAAGCGCGACATCGTCGGCCCCGCCGTGGAGGAGTTCTTCACTGTGCCGCATCGGCATGCGGACGGCGGCGACTATTCCGGTGTGATGGCTGCTTCGGACGTGGCGGAGTTCTCGGCAACGACGGAAGCCCCCGCGAGCATCGAGTTCCGAGGGCATACCATCGCGAAGACCGGTCCGTGGGGGCAAGGTCCGGTGATGCTGCAGACGCTGAAGCTGCTTGAAAGCTTCGACGACGAGGAACTTGACCCCGGGACCCCCGAGGGCATCCACCGCATCGTTGAGGCGATGAAACTCGCGCTGGCTGACCGCGATGTCTATTACGCCGATGAGGAGCTCCCGCTCGACCAGCTCCTCGCAGCGGAGACTGTCGCCGAGCGTCGGAAGCTCATCACAGATCGCGCCTCCTTGGAGTTCCGCCCCAGCAGTGTGGCCACAGGGGTGAGGTGGCGCCCACCAGTGGTTCAGCAGGATGAGGTTGACGCTGGTGCCGGGGCGGGTGAGCCCACCGTTGCAAAAGCCGGTGCGCGTCGTGGAGACACCAGCCATCTCGACGTCGTCGACCGCTGGGGGAACATGATCTCTGCGACCCCTTCGGGCGGCTGGCTGCAGTCCTCACCGACCATCCCTGGGCTCGGATTCTGCCTGGGGACGCGGTTGCAGATGACCTGGTTGGATGAGCACTCACCCGCTGCGCTACGCCCGGGGAGACGTCCACGGACCACTTTGTCGCCGACTCTGGTGTTGCGTGATGGCCAACCGGTGATCGCCATGGGAACCCCCGGCGGAGACCAGCAGGACCAGTGGAAGGTGCCGATGCTGTTGCGCCTTCTGTTAGGAGGGCATAGTCCGCAGCAAGCCATCGACGCGCCGACCTTCCACACCGGGCACCTGGTCGGCTCATTCTGGCCACGGACCTCGGGTCCGGGAACATTGGTACTGGAAGATCGGCTTGGCGACGACGTCATCGCCGAGCTGGAGTCCCGGGGTCACCGGGTGACCCGAGCCGGGGACTGGGCGCTGGGCCGACTGTCCTGTGTCACTCGGGATCCCGAGACGGGCAGGATGTCGGCGGCGGCGAACCCTCGTGGTGCCCAGGGTTACGCGGCCGGACGCTGACACTTCATGGATAGGCACAACGCTTGTCTCGGTGATGTACTGAGGGCATGACTGTTGTGAAGATCAACGCGATCACGGTCCCTGAGGACTCCGGCGATGAGTTGGGAAAGCGGTTCGCTGCTCGGCAGAGCTCGATGGCCGGAACACCTGGCTTCGAGGGTTTCGAACTGCTTCAGCCCACGGATGAGCGGACGACCTGGCTGGTGATCACCCGATGGGCTTCCGAGGCCGACTTTGAGGCGTGGAAGAGCTCTCAGGACTTCGAACGCGCCCATGGCAAGCCGCACGGCGCGGGCGAATCAGAAGGAGAGAAACCACAGAAGCCGGTAGGGATGTCTGCTGAGCTGTGGAGCTACGAGATTTCAGTGACCGGCTAGGAGGCTGGTAATCTAGATCGGTCAGCAGATGGCACCTGGGTGTGTTCATCATACTGACGTGCCTCCTTAGCTCAGGGGATAGAGCGTCTGCCTCCGGAGCAGAAGGTCGTAGGTTCGAATCCTACAGGGGGTACTTTCCTGAAGGGCCTCGGATCGCTGGAATGGCAGCGATCCGAGGCCCTTCTCGTCGGCAGGGCATATGAGGGCGAGGGGTCCTAGGGGCGTAGGAGCGATCGTGTGTACCGAGTATTCTGAGTTGAACCCTGCCGGTGCGAGAACAGCGGCCACTCAACAGGTCGACTCCTATCGGGTTCTATGCAAGCATCGTCATTACTGTGACGAAGATATGCGCATCGGAGTCGTTGCCTAGCCCGGTTTCATTCTGGACGGTTGCTGAAGAGCTACGCGAAGCCGTCATGAACTGGAGCCGCGGTGATGGGTTGGCAGGCTTCATACCTGCAGGCCTGCCACCGAACGGCACGTTATTACTGCGTACCGGCTCCGTATGGGACTGTTTGATTGGCTTTTGCATCCACCGCGACGGTCACTTCACGCCTGGCCTGCTATTTAAGAATCCGATCCCGCTGTGGCGCTACTTGCCTTCTTATGATGATGGGATAATTACTTTACAAGCGTGGTCCACTGAGCGCAGGCGCATACTCATCCACAATCCGGGACTCGGAGGTGTTCTTGGACTTCTCGATCAGGCTGTCGAAAATTCCCGGGGCCGTCTGCCGAACTGATGAAGACAGGGGTCATAGTGCAGGGTGAGTGGCGGATATGACTTTCCGCCGGCTTCTATGTTGGCTTTCAAAGTTCGGTGAACAAGAGTTGTTATTTCGCGAATTGAGGATGCCGCACTTCGATTGAGTCCGGGGAGGATGACGGGTATTACAGTCGCCGCATCCTCGCCGACCGAAGCCTTCGGCCGGCTGACCACACGCACTATGATCGAACGGCAGTCGAGGCGGTGCCGGGAGGCTCCAGATGCAACTGCAGGAGGTGCTGAGGAGTATGACGGCGAACGTCCCTACCGCGGGTGATCTGCAGGATCACGACGACGTCTCTGAGCTGGTCGTCGCGTTCTACCGCCGCGCCTTTCAGGATCCGCTGATCGGCCCGATCTTCACTGAGGTTGCGCAATTAGACCTGGACCGTCACCTGCCGATCATGTGTGACTTCTGGGAGACGGTGCTCTTCCGTGCGGGGCTGTATCGGCGCAGCGCGTTGCAGGTGCATTTCGACCTGCACGCGAAGCACCCGCTTCAGGCGCAGCATTTCGCTCGGTGGCTGCAGCTGTGGGTGGCCACCGTCGATGACCTCTTCATCGGTCCCATCGCGGATCGTGCGAAGCTGCAGGCCGAGCGCATCGCGGGCTCTATGCAGCGGCGTCTGGCAGGCCGTTCCGGCAGCGCTTTCGAGACGCTGACCCGGCGCCGTCACGACGACGCATCCGATACCGCATCATCCAATACCGCATAGGAGATACCTCCCATCTTGTAGGTACGTCACAAGAGGTAGGTAGTCATGACGTCACCGGGCCGCACCGGATGCGAGCGCCTACCCGGCGACTACGGAGAGTCCACCAGCGCCGAGGCCGCACGTTCACCGATCATCACTGAGGGTGCATTCGTATTCCCGGTGGGCACCTGCGGGATGATCGAGGCATCAGCCACGAAGAGTCCGTCAGTACCGTAGACGGCGAACGTGGAGGGGTCGACCACGGCCTCCTCGTCACGGCCCATTCGGCAGGTCCCCACCTGGTGGTGATAGGTCACCACAGACCCACGCACGTAGTCCTCAAGGTCCTCATCGGCCACGTCCGGACCCGGGTAGAGCTCCCGAGGAGCCCACGCGGACAGCGCCTCTGCGCGGCCGATCGCCCGGCACTGCCGCACTGAGGCGACCAGCGCGTCCACGTCACGCTGATCCTGCAGCGCGCCGAGGTCGATGCCGATCGGATCATCCGGGGCCGGCCCGGTCAGCCGTACCTGACCGCGGGAATGCGGGCGCACCAGTCCGCCCTGCAGGGTGAAGCCGTTCTCAGCCACCGGCTCCTGGGGCGGCTGAGCATTCTCCGCGTACATCGGTACCGAGAAGAAGATCGGCTGAGTGTCCGGCGCTGGCAGCCCGGGGTCCGAGCGGTCGAAGAAGTGAACCTCGGCCACGGTGACCTCTCCTGCGGGCACCGGTGCACCCTCGGTCGTGTACACCACCGGGGAGAGCAGGTGGTCGTGCAGATTCCGCCCGACGCCCGGCAGATCATGCACCGGCTCGATACCGACCTCACGCAGCTCCTCGCCGGGTCCGACCCCGGAGCGCAGCAGGATCTCTGGTGAGTTCAATGCCCCCGCCGCCAGCACCACTCTCTCCGCGGACAGTTCCCGCACACCGTCGGCCCCCTCCACCTCGACGCCGACGGCGCGACGGCCCTCGAACAGGATCCGACGTACCTGCACGTCGGTGAGGATGCTCAGCCGAGGATCCCCCACGATCGGCTTGAGATAGGCGCGCCAGGTGTTGAACCGGTGTCCGTCACGGATCGTCAGCTGCATCCGTGAGACACCATCAACGGTGCCTGAGTTGTAGTCAGGGTTCAGCGGGAGTCCAGTCTCTCGGCAAGCCTCGACCAGATCCTCCATCAGCGGATTCCGTGGGAAGTCCACGACGACGTCGAGCGGCCCTTCGCCACCGCGGGTCCCCGAGGCACCGCCGTCGTAGTTCTCAATCTTTCGGAAGACCGGCAGCACCTCTTCCCAGGACCACCCCTCGCACCCGAGTTCATGGGACCAGGTGTCGTAGTCCCAGCGGTCTCCGCGCACCCAGATCCCGGCGTTGAGGGCGTGCGAACCGCCCATCACACGTCCGCGCGGCAGGTGGATCCGACGCCCTGCGGCACCCGGTTGAGGGGTGGTGTAGTAGTCCCAATCCTGGTCACTGTGCCAGAGCATGCCCAGAGTCGAAAGATGGTCGATGTGCGGGTTCGCATCATCGCTTCCTGCCTCGATGAGCGTCACTGGCCGTCCCGCATCGACGAGCCTCCGGGCTATTACGCACTCGGCCGAACCCGCCCCGATGATGATGGTCTCTGCAGTCTCCGGCCGCTGTGCTGTCATGGTCAGCTCCTCCCGTTCTGTTCCGCCGCACTGTGATCATAGTGAGTGCAATCACATGAGGTGAGAGGGGCAGGTAGGGATTAGCTGATGGAGGACCCGGGTCGAGGAGTCAGTGAATCCCAGTGCTGAGACAGGAACCTAGACGTCACGGAAAGTGTCAACGGGGAGAGCAGCAGAACCACGGCCCAGGTCACGGTGACACCCAGCCCGGCCCCGGCGATGACGTCATGGGGATAGTGGTGCCCCGCCAGCACCCGCCCCGCTCCGGTGGCCGCAGCCAGTATGACGGCGATCCAGGCCAGACGGGGCCGGGTGAGCACCAGTGCTGAGGCCAGGGCGGCAGCGATCACAGTGTGGTTGCTCGGATATGCCATACTCCCGATGCCGGGGCAGGTGGCCACCTCCACCGCGGAGTTCTGACAGGGACGTGTGGCCTCGATGAGCGCCTTCAGTGCCTCGCTGGCCCCATAGGCCACCACCGCACCCAGGCCGCCGACGCTCAGCGTCGTCAGGGCAGTCGTGCGACATGTGCTCAACAGGGTCACCGCGAGGCCTCCCCACAAGGCGACCAGTCCGAGCAGGGTGGCCTCAGAGAACCGGTGGGCCGCCGTCGTGACCTGTAGATCCAGGGCGAACTGCGCTGCGACGCTGCTCCACGCACCGCCGGAGTGCAGTGCCCAGACGCCGCCGAAGCCGATCAGCAGCAGTCCCGCTGCCAGTAGAGCCGCTCTCGGAGCAGGGAACAGGGTTATCACCCACAGCAGATCAGGGAGCAGGCACGAAATAGTGAGTATACCGAAAAGACACGGTGAAGACATCTTAGAGACATGAACAGTTCATCTGAGATTCACACCGGCGCCGCAGCGGAGGTGCACTACTCTGAGCAGGGTGACGATCTCTTCCCACCCCGCTGACGCCCATGAGTGGATCACCGTGCGCGGTGCCCGCGAGAACAACCTCCGCGACGTCAGCCTCCGCATCCCCAAACGGCGCCTGACCGTCTTCACCGGGGTCTCCGGCTCCGGAAAGTCCTCCCTGGTCTTCGGCACTATCGCCGCGGAATCCCAGCGGATGATCAACGAGACCTACTCTGCCTTCGTCCAGGGCTTCATGCCCACGATCGGCCGACCCGACGTCGACACCCTCGAAGGCCTGACCACCGCCATCGTCGTCGACCAGGAGCGCATGGCCTCCAACCCTCGTTCGACGGTGGGCACGGCCACTGACGCCAACGCGCTGCTGAGGATCCTCTACAGCCGTCTGGCTCAGCCGAACCTCGGCACGACCAACGCCTACTCGTTCAATGTCGCCTCAGTGCAGGCCTCGGGCTCCATCACCGTGGACAAAGGCAAGGCCTCCACCACTGAGGTCACCCAGTTCTCTCGTGCCGGCGGCATGTGCCCCCGCTGTGAAGGCCTGGGCCGGATCAGTGACCTCGACCTCTCCGAACTCTATGACGAGTCGAAGTCCCTCGACGACGGCGCCATCACCGTCCCCGGATATAAGCCCGGGGGATGGGCGGTGAAGTTCTACGCAGAGTCCGGCTTCCTCAACCCGGCCACACCGATCCGGGACTACACGGCGCAGGAACTCCACGACTTTCTGCACAAAGAGCCTACGAAGATGAGCTTCCGCGGCATCAACTCCACCTACGAGGGGCTGGTCCCACGGATCCGCAAGTCCATGCTCAGCAAGGACCGCGCCGATATGCAGCCCCATATCCGTCAGTTCGTCGACCGTGCGGTGACCTTCATCGACTGCCCGGATTGCGTAGGCACCCGGCTCAACGCTGCGGCCAGAGCCTCAGTCATCGACGGCCGTTCCATCGCCGATCTCTGTAGCATGCAGGTCAGTGATCTCACCGCTTGGCTGCGCGGTCTGGAGGACGCGCACACGGCTCCGCTGCGGCAGAGCCTGCTCCACATCCTCGACTCCTTCGTCGACATCGGACTGGGTTACCTGTCCCTGGACCGACCCACCGGCACCCTCTCCGGAGGCGAGGCGCAGCGGATCAAGATGATCCGCCATCTGGGCTCTTCCCTAACCGACGTCACCTACGTCTTCGACGAACCCTCCACGGGCTTGCATCCCCATGATGTCGCCCGGATGAACGATCTGCTGCTGCGGCTGCGGGATAAGGGCAACACAGTGCTCGTCGTCGAGCACAAGCCCGAAGTCATCGCCATCGCCGATCATGTCGTCGATCTCGGCCCCCGTGCCGGCGAGCACGGCGGCACCCTCACCTATCAGGGTGATCTCGCGGGACTGCGCAGCTCTGAGACGCTGACCGGCCGCCACTTGGGCGATCGGTCAGCGCTGAAGACGTCTGTGCGGACGCCCACCGGCGCCCTGGAGATCCGTGGAGCTGATGCTCATAACCTCCGCGACGTCGACGTCGATATCCCCACCGGTGTGCTCACCGTGGTCACCGGGGTGGCCGGTTCCGGTAAGTCCAGCCTCATCAGCACCCAGATCTCCCCGCGCGAGGGGGTGGTCACCGTGGACCAGGCCGCGATCCGCGGCTCCCGGCGGTCCAACCCGGCCACCTACACCGGGGTGCTCGAGCCGATCCGCAAGGCCTTCGCCAAGGCCAACGGGGTCAAGCCCGCGCTGTTCAGCGCCAACTCTGAAGGTGCCTGCCCGGCCTGCAACGGTGCCGGGGTCATCTACACTGACCTGGCTATGATGGCCGCTGCAGCCACCCCCTGTGAGGACTGCGCCGGACGCCGGTTCCAGCCGGAGGTCCTCGGCCACACTCTGGCAGGTAAGAGCATCGCCGATGTCCTCGACCTCTCTGTGGACGAGGCGCTGGAGCACTTCGCCAGCCCGGAGGCCTCCCTGCCTGCCGCGACGAAGGTCCTCACCCGGCTGCGTGACGTCGGCCTCGGGTACATCCGGCTCGGCCAGCCGCTGACCACCCTCTCAGGTGGTGAGCGTCAACGGCTGAAGCTCGCTGTGCATATGGCGGAGAAGGGCGGGACCTACGTGCTCGACGAGCCCACCGCCGGGCTGCATCTGGCCGATGTGACCCAGCTGCTGGAGCTCCTGGACGCCCTGGTCGAGTCCGGCAAGACGGTCATCGTCATCGAGCACCACCAGGCAGTGATGGCCCACGCGGACCATCTGATCGACCTCGGCCCAGGCGCCGGTCACGACGGCGGCCGGATCGTCTTCGACGGCACGCCGAGTCAGCTGGTGAGCAACCCGACGACCCTGACCGGCCGCCATCTGGCCGCACATGTCAGTGAGTCAGGGAAGGAGCCTCACCGGTAGGAGGGCTTCGGTGCCTCCGGCATCGGCGCGGACGAGCAGTTCGGCGTCCTCAGAGATCTCCTCCGGGATCGTCACGGCCAGCTCGGCAGTGCCCGAACCGTCTTCGACTGTGTATTCAGAAGAGCCGAGGTCGATCTCCTCCTCGCCATCGCGCAGCACAGCCGTGACCTCAGTGACCTCCGGGGCTCCCAGGCTCATGCTGTGCACGGAGCCGACCTCGAAGCTGATGTCCTCTCCGGCGGAGAACTCCGCATCAGGCTCCACACCGGAGAACTCGACGGCGCGCAGCGCATAGTCGGGACTGAGCTCATCCTGCTCGGCCACGTAGTCGGGCCACACTTCGGTGTCGATGACCTCAGTCTCAGTGCGCTCCTCGGCCTCGGTGAAAGCGGTGAACCCGTCGCCACCACCAGCCAGGAACTCACCCACACCCACGGTCAGCGTGTCCTCGTCATCTAGCGGTTCACCCTGGAACTGCAGCGAGGTGATCCGCTCACCTTCCTCCGCCTCAGCGTCATAGGTGTAGCGCAGGTCGGAGGAGATCCCGAACTGCTGATAACCGTCCTCACCCCACTGCTGCTCCAAGACCTCCCGCAGCTGCTCACCGGTCATCTCCAGAGCCACCAGCCGGTTGTTGAACGGCACGACGTCGACCGCATCACGCAGGGTCACCTCGCCATCCTCAGTGCTGATGTCATCACGCAGGCCACCGGCATTTATCAGCCCCACGTCGATCTCCACATCCTCCGGCCAAGCCTCACTGTCCTGGTGGAAATCGGCGACGAGGCTGCCGATCGTCGACTGCAGGCTCCGGTCATCGCCGTGGCCGGAGCTGGAGGTGGACCAGACCCCATCGGAATACTCCGCCTCACCGGCCGCCCATCCGGTGGTCAGATCGCCGGACTGGGTCGTCAGCTGTTCACCGCCGACCTCAGCGGCGTGCTCCTCGGCCTCGGCGACCACCTCAGAAGCCTCATCGAAGGCCTCCTCACCCGAGCAGTCCTGCGGGTCGGTCTCCTCAGTGGCGTGCAGCTCTGGTTCTGAGGCCTGAACCTCACCGTCCTCGACACTGAGCGTCACAGCCCCCAGATTCGCTCCGTTGGAACCGGTCTGCAGCACGGTGAGATCATCGTGGGCATAGGCGTAGGCATTGTGGGTGTGACCCTCCAGCACCACATCGACCAGCTCACCGAGCTCCTCGTGGACGCGGCTGGACCAGTCATCCTGAGGCACCTCACCGATCTCCAGATCCTCAGCTGAACCCTGGTGGACGGAGAGCACGACGAGATCGGCTTCACCGAGCTCCTCCTCGATCACCTCGGCCGCGGAGTCGATCGGATCGCGGAATTCGATGTCCTCGACACCGTCGGGTACGACCAGCTCAGGAGTCTCCGCGGTGACGCCGCCGACCACCGCCACCTCCAGTCCGTCGACCTCGTAGATCTCATAGGGCGTGGCGGCCCGGTCCTGGGAATCGGCCTCGAACAGGTTCGCGGCGAGATAATCGAAGTCGGCCTCGGGCTCCAGCCGATCGGTGATGTCGGCGTACCCCTGATCGAATTCGTGGTTCCCCAGCGCAGCGGCATCGACTCCCAGCGCGTTGTAGAGGTCCAGCGTGGGCTGATCGTCCTGCACCGCCGATTCGAACTGGCTGGCCCCGACGTCGTCACCGGCGGAGATCAGCAGGTTCTCCGGATGCTCCTGCCGCACCTGCTCGAGCGTGCAGGCGAAGGCCTCTGCGGAGTCCATCGCACCGTGGAAGTCATTGAAAGACAGGACCGTCACCTCACCGGAGGCTGAGCTTTCCGCCGTACCGTTGTCCTCTGTGGTCTCCTCAGCAGATTCTTCTCCGGTGTCCCGCGTGTCATTGTCCTGCGTGTCATCAGCGCACGCCGTGGCCAGCAGGGCCGACGCTGTCACCACAGAGAGCAGAGGCAACAGCGCGGCGCGGTGCCTCACGGAGTGATGTCCGGTGAATCGGTATCTGGCGAATCGGAGCGGGCGGGACTGTGCACGAGGCATGGGACTCCTTCGGATCACTGAACGTCCGGGGGCGCTGTCACCCTCCACCGTAGGCATCACGCCCAGAGCCGTCATCGCGGGCTGACCCCCTTGCCCCGATGTTCACCGCGGCGTCGGCTGATCTTCACTGCACCTATGGAGCACATGCGATGTCAGTGCCAGAGATTAGACTGTCCGGGTGACTCCAGAAGAACTCTCCGCCACAGTGATCCGTGTGCTCTCCGAGGCCGTCGACGCCGGGGAGCTGAGTCTGCCGGTACCCGAGACCGTCGTGGTGGAACGGCCGAAGAACCGTGAGCACGGAGACTGGGCGACCACGGTCGCCATGCAGCTGGCCAAACGTGCCGGGATGCCCCCGCGTGAGCTGGCGCAGATCATCGCCGCGCGGCTGCAGCACGCTGAGGGAGTGGCCGGAGTGGACATCGCCGGCCCCGGGTTCATCAACATCACCCTCGACGCCGCCGCAGTGGGTGAGCTGGCACGGACGATCCTCGAGGCGTCTGAGAGCTACGGGCACAACCAGAGCCTCGCCGGGCACGTGATCAACCTCGAATTCGTCTCCGCCAACCCCACCGGGCCGCTGCACTTGGGCCACACCCGGTGGGCGGCTCTGGGCGACGCCCTCTCTCGGGTGCTGCGCGCCTCCGGGGCCGATGTCACCAACGAGTACTACATCAACGACGCCGGCAACCAGATGGACGGCTTCGCCCGCTCCGTGCTGGCCCGGATCCGCGGCGAAGAGATGCCCGAGGGCGGATACCCCGGTGAGTACATCGCCGCTTTGGCCGATGACGTCCTCGCCCAGCGCGGCGATCTCGCCGCGATGGACCCCGGTGAGGCGCTGCCGATCGTGCGGGAACTCGCCTATGCGGCCCAGCTCGCCCAGATCCGCGGCACACTGCTGGCCTTCGGCGTGACCTTCGACGTCTTCTTCTCCGAGCAGTCCCTCCACGATGAAGGCCGGCTGGACCAGGCCGTGCGCACACTGCGTGAGCAGGGGCATATCGAGGACCGCGACGGCGCCGTGTGGCTGCGCACCACCGATTTCGGCGATGACAAGGACAGAGTGCTGATCAAGGCCGACGGCGAGCCCACCTACTTCGCCGCCGATGCCGCCTACTACCTGTCCAAGCGGGAACGCGGCTTCGCCGAGAAGATCTACCTCCTCGGTGCTGATCACCACGGCTATGTCGCCCGTCTGCAGGCGATCGCCGCCTGCGCCGGGGATGATCCGCAGCGTCATATCGAGATCCTCATCGGGCAGCTGATCTCCGTCGACGGCGCTCGGCTGTCCAAGCGTGCGGGCAACATGATCGAGCTGACCGAGCTCATCGAATGGCTCGGCGTCGATGCGCTGCGCTACACCCTGGCCCGCTCACCGGCGGACTCACCGTTAGACATCGACCCGGAGCTGCTGCGCTCACGCACCAACGACAACCCCGTCTTCTACGTGCAGTACGCCCACGCCCGTGCCTGTGCGGCCGCGCGCAACGCCGCTGATCACGGGGTCTCCCACGGCGCACCCGGTGCCGGCTTCGAGGCTGGGCTGCTCAGTGCACCCGAGGAGGAGGAGCTGCTGGCTCATCTCGGTCGCTTCCCCTCGGTGGTCGCCGGTGCCGCGGAGATGCGCGAACCGCACCGCATCGCCCGGCACCTGGAGACGGTGGCGGCGGCCTACCACTCCTGGTACGCCGCCTGCCGCATGGTGCCCCGCGCCGGAGAAGAGATCACTGACACCAACCGGACCCGGCTCTGGCTCAACGACGCCACTGCGCAGGTGCTGCGCAACGGGCTGGCCCTGCTGGGCGTCTCGGCCCCGGAGAAGATGTGATGAGCCAGCAGGAAGGCCCGATGACCACACCACACCCGCTCGCCCCCGACTGGCTGACTCCCATCACCGATTCGGCCGGTCTGGAGCATAAGCTGCTCCCCACCGACGCCCACCGCACAGGGGAGGGAGTGCTGAGCATCGGCGGAGTCGACGTCGAGAGACTCGCCGCCGAGCACGGCACCCCGCTGTACGTGATCAGCGAAGCCGACTTCCGCGCCCGGGCGCGGGCCTTCCGTGAGGCTTTCTGTCAGGCTTTCGCCCCCGAAACCGAGGTAGACGTCTTCTACGCCGGCAAGTCCTTCCTCTCCACGCAGGTGGTCGGCTGGGTCGTGGACGAGGGGCTCTGCGTGGACACCGCCTCCGGCGGTGAGCTGGCGCTCGCCTTAGCCGGAGGGGCAGACCCCGCACGGGTCGGTCTGCACGGCAACAACAAATCTGATGCCGAGATCCGCCGTGCGCTGCAAGCCGGCATCGGGCGGATCATCGCTGACTCCCTGGATGAGGTGCAGCGCATCGAGCAGCTCGCCGGGGAACTCGGCGTCACCGCACCGGTGATGCTGCGCCTGACCCCCGGTGTGCACGCCTCCACGCATGAGTACATCGCCACCGCCCACGAGGATCAGAAGTTCGGACTCTCCCTGGCTGCTGATGTCACTGCTGAGACCACTGCCGAGACTGCGGGGTCCCCGGCAGAACGTGCTGTGGCCCTCGCCCTGGACTCTGCGCATATCGAACTGAGAGGACTGCACTGCCACATCGGCTCGCAGATCTTTGAGCCCACCGGGTTTGAGGTGGCCGCGACGAAGCTGATCGCCCTGCTGGCGAAGATCCGCCGTGACTACGGGGTCGAGCTGGCCGAGCTCGACCTGGGCGGCGGTCATGGCATCGCCTATACCGAGGCGGATGAGCCGCGCAGCCCCCAGGAGATCGCCGAGGCCCTGGCTTCCACGGTGAAAGCGGCCTGTGCGCAGCACGGCCTGAGCGTGCCCCGCATCTCCATCGAGCCCGGCCGGGCGATCGTCGGACCTGCCGGTGTGACCCTGTACCGGGTGGGCGTGCAGAAGGATGTCGGCGTGGACACCCCTGACGGCGACACCGCGGTGCGCCGCTATGTCGCTGTGGACGGGGGGATGAGCGACAACGCCCGAGGTGTGCTCTACGACGCCGACTACTCTGCAGTGCTGGCCGGGCGTCGGGTGATCGGCGAGCATGTGCTGTCCCGTGTGGTGGGCAAGCACTGCGAGTCCGGCGACATCGTCGTCCGGGACGTATACTTGCCAGCGGCGACGGCGCGGGGCGACCTCCTGGCGGTTCCGGCCACGGGGGCGTACTGTCATTCGCTCTCCAGCAACTACAACTGGCTGCCGCGTCCGGCCGTGGTCTCTGTCTCCGACGGTGTGGCACATACGATGATCCGCCGGGAGACCGAGGATGAGATGCTCAGCCGGGACACCGGATGGGCACGCTGACCAGCGCCACCGCGGCGGCAGGCGTCGTCGGAGGTGACCTCCGAGGGGATATCCGGGAGGGCACCGTCGGTTCTGGCCCCTGTGTCAGGTAGGAAGTGTCAGACAAGAGCTCACGTATTGACGATGACAAGGATGAGGTGACGATGACGGGTTCGCAGGACCAACTCACCGTCGGGCTGCTCGGTGCGGGCAGCGTCGGCTCGCAGGTGGCGCGCACACTGGTGGAGGAGCGCGAGCTCATCAGCGCGCGCGTCGGTGTTGACGTGCGCCTGGTCGGCGTCGCCGTCCGCGATACCGAGGCGCCGCGGGACTGGCGGATTCCGGGGGAGCTGCTGACCACTGATGCCGAGGAGCTGGTGGATCGGGTCGACGTCGTCGTCGAGCTCATCGGCGGTATGGAACCTGCCGCCTCACTGATCACCCGTGCCCTCTCCCGCGGGGCGGCCGTGGTCACCGGCAATAAGGCTCTGCTGGCCGCTCGGGGCGCTGAGCTGACGGCGATCGCGGCCGAGCACGGTGCGCCGCTGCTCTACGAGGCCTCCGTCGCCGGGGCGATCCCCATCCTGCGCCCGATCCAGGAATCGCTCTCCGGAGACCGGATCACCAAGATCATGGGCATCGTCAACGGGACCACCAACTACATCCTCGATCAGATGGACTCCACCGGGGCGAGCTTCGACTCCGCACTGCTTGAGGCTCAGCGGCTCGGCTACGCGGAAGCAGATCCCACCGCTGACGTCGAGGGTCATGACGCCGCGGCCAAGGCTGCGATCCTGGGCAACCTGGCCTTCCATTCACCGTTCACCATCGATGACGTCCACTGCGAGGGCATCCGCGAGGTCACCGCCGGTGATATCGAGGCCGCCGGTGCCTCAGGCTACGTCATCAAGCTGCTGGCCATCGCGGAGACGCGCGCCGGGGATGACGGCGAATCCGGTGCCGTGCTGCGAGTTCACCCGACCCTGCTGCCCCGGCACCACCCCTTGGCCAGTGTGCGCGGAGCCTTCAATGCGGTCTTCGTGGTCGCCGAGAACGCCGGTGAGCTGATGTTCTACGGGCAGGGAGCCGGTGGCCGCCCGACCTCCTCGGCCGTGCTGGGTGACCTGGTTACCGCGGCCCGTCAGCTGCGCACCGGCAGCGTCACGGCGCCGGCCGGCCCGTCGGCGCAGCAGGCGCTGCCGGCGATGAGCATCGACCAGGCCCTGACCCAGTACTACATCGACATGACCGTCGAAGACCGCGAAGGTGTCATTGCGGAGATCGCACGGGTCTTCGCGGATCATCACGTCTCGATCGAATCGATGCGCCAGCCCGGTGCTGTCTCCCTGGAGGGGGAGGTCGAGGCCACCGGCGATGACGGAGTGACCGTGCAGATCGTCACCCATGTCGCGCAGGAACGTGCCCAGCGTGACACGGTCGAGGCGCTGCGCACGCTGCAGGTCGTCGAGTCCATCGACTCGGTGATCCGCGTCGACGTCGACCGCTGAGCTGCGGCATCTGTGACCATCGATTCCGAATCCTGAACCCCGAACCCTGAATCCCGAGTTCTGAACCCTGACCTGAGGAGGCCATCCGAGGTGGCGCACCAGTGGCGCGGAGTGATCCGCGAATATGCAGATCGTCTGCCGGTGGATGAGGACACCCGCATCGTGTCCCTCGGTGAGGGGGGCACCCCGCTGGTGAAGGCGCCGGCGCTCTCCGAGCTGATCGACGGCGAGGTGTACCTCAAGGTCGAGGGCATGAACCCCACCGGCTCCTTCAAAGACCGGGGGATGACCATGGCTATCACCGCCGCCGTAGCCGAGGGCGCGGAGGCGGTGGTCTGCGCCTCGACCGGCAACACCTCAGCCTCCGCCGCCGCCTACGCCACCCAAGCAGGGCTGACCTGCGCGGTGCTGGTGCCCAACGGCAAGATCGCCATGGGCAAGCTCTCCCAGGCCGTGGCCCACGGTGCTGAGCTGATCCAGGTGGATGGCAACTTCGACGGCTGTCTGGACGTCGCCCGCAAACTGTCCGAGGCGTACCCGGTGTTCCTGGTGAACTCGGTGAATCCCGCGCGCATCCAGGGGCAGAAGACGGCGGCCTTCGAAGTCGTCGACGCACTCGGCGACGCACCGGATCTGCATCTGCTGCCTGTGGGCAACGCGGGCAACATCACCGCGTACTGGAAGGGGTACCGCGAGTATGCGGAGACCTGGAAGCATCCACTCACCGGTGCCGAGGTGGCTCCCGTGGCCTCGAAGCGGCCGACCATGTGGGGTTTCCAGGCAGCAGGCTCGGCCCCCATCGTCGCCGGTCACCCCGTCACCGAGCCGGACACTGTGGCCACGGCGATCCGGATCGGCAACCCGGCCTCCTGGGAGCAGGCTGAGGCTGCACGTGATGAGTCCGGCGGCGTGATCGAGGCGGTGACGGATCAGGAGATCCTGGAGGCGCATCGGTGGCTCTCCGCCAAGGAAGGTGTGTTCGTCGAACCCGCGTCGGCTTCCGGGGCTGCCGGGCTGCTGAAGAAGCACGCCGCCGGTGAGGTGCCCTCCGGTATGCGGGTGGTCATCACGGTGACCGGTCATGGCCTGAAGGACCCGGACTGGGCGCTGCGCAATGCCGACGGCAGCGACATCACTCCGACCCACCTGCCGCAGGATGCCGAAGTCATCGCACGTCAGCTGGGGCTCTGAGGTCTGTGTCGAGGAATACTGCACCGAGGAGTTCTGTGCCGAGTCCAGCGGCATCACAGAGCTCTGATGAGGCCCTCGCCGAGGTCCTGGCCGAACCGGTGTCTTTCCGAGTCACTGTACCCGCCACCTCTGCCAACCTCGGTCCGGGGTACGACTGCATGGGTGTGGCCCTAGAGCTCTTCGACGTCGTCGACGTGAGTGCCCGGCCCCGTGCCGCTGCAGGACGTGCACAGGTGAAGGTCGAGGTCCACGGTGAGGCGGCGGACAGCCTTCCCCGGGATGAGACGCATCTCATCGTGGCACTGGTGGGGCGGATCCTCCGGGAGCATGGCCATCGCCTGCCCGACCTCACCCTGCAGGCCCATAACCGCATTCCGCACAGCCGGGGTCTGGGTTCCTCGGCGGCGGCAGTGGCCTGCGCCGTGGCGATCGCTTCGCATCTCATTCCCGGAGGGCTCAGTTCTGACGAGCAGCTGCAGATCGGCTCGCGCATCGAAGGTCATCCGGACAACTATGTCCCGGCACTGCGCGGGGGAGCGGCTGTCTCCTGGCAGCAGGGGGACCGGTTCGACACCGCACCGTTGATGCTCGATGAGCAGATCCGCGCCGTCGTCTCGGTGCCTGACTTCCAGCAGTCCACGGCGGCTGCGCGGGGTTCTCTGCCGAAGACTGTCGCCCACCATGTGGCCGCGGCGAACTCCGCGCGCGCGGCGCTGCTGGTCCATGCACTGACCGCCGACCCCGCACGGCTCTTCGACGCCACGGAGGATCGGCTGCATCAGGAGCAGCGCCGTGCTCAGTTCCCGGCGTCGATGGCGCTGGTGGATGCACTGCGCGCTGCCGGTCACGCCGCCGTCATCTCCGGAGCAGGGCCAACGGTGCTCGTGCTTGCGGCAGGGGATGAGGCGGCAGATATCGCAGCAGATCAGATGCGGCGCTGCGGCGGACTCGCCGAGGAGCGATGGATGGCGATGAGACTGCCGATCAGTACCGCAGGTGTTACAGTGGACCCGTACCCACGGTGATCGCCGTAGATGCTGACGATAGTCGGCGTCCGCGGGAAGGCCGGGATTCCTCCGAACTCGGTTCGGTCGGTCATCGTGCAGTTCTTCGCGCGAAACTAGCGCATCTCTCTTTGCGTATATGACGTCGTCTCATGTGCCCACCCGGGCGCCAGGCCGTCTCGCATCTCGTCGCTGAGCAGTCCGTGACGAGGAGTGCGCAGTACGCCGTCGCGCGGGGGACTTCCGGAAGAGACGGCGGCCATCTGAGGTGCCGCCGTATACACGATGCGGGAACTGGTACGCCGCCTCCTTCGATAAGAAGGCGCCGGTGAGCCTCCCGCCCGACGAGGGGGAAGGAATCCTTCGTGACAGACACCACCACTGAGACCGCTCCGGCTCAGGGAAACACCCAGTCCAGCGCCGAGCAGAGCCCCGGCCTGGCTGGTCTCAAACTCGCCCAGCTGCAGGCTCTGGCCTCACAGCTCGGCATCACCGGCGGCTCGCGGATGCGGAAGTCTGCGCTGGTCGAGGCGATCTCAGCGCACCAGCGCGGTGGCGCCGTCGCAGAGCGCGAGGAGCGCGCCCGCCGCAAGTCGGCCGAGCAGGCCCAGGAGGCCCAGGAGGCCGGCGCCGAGGAACAGTCAGCTGAGAAGACCCAGCAGCAGAAGAGCCCCGCAGAGAGCACCGACGAGGCTCAGGGCGAGCAGAAGTCCGGCGGCAGGGGCCGCGGACGGAGCCGCAGTCGCAGCGCCTCCGGTGCGGAGTCCTCAAA
This sequence comes from Nesterenkonia aerolata, assembly GCF_031470965.1. Taxonomy (NCBI): domain Bacteria; kingdom Bacillati; phylum Actinomycetota; class Actinomycetes; order Micrococcales; family Micrococcaceae; genus Nesterenkonia; species Nesterenkonia aerolata. The sequence continues at coordinate 41,955 of NZ_JAVKGR010000008.1, forward strand.
CGAGAACAACCAGGCCGGGAAGGACAAGTCCGGCAAGGGCCAGTCCGACAAGGACGCTGCGGCCCAGGCCGATCAGTCCTCCGACGAGAAGACTCAGCAGGACAAATCGCAGCACGACAAGAGCCAGCAGGACAAGGGCCAGAACGACAAGGGCCAGGGCGGAAAGAACCAGGACCGGCGGAACGACCGCGGCGATAAGTCCGAGAAGAACGGCGACCGCGGCGGACGTCAGCGCGGGGAGAAGCCGGAGAAGAACGACCGTCACGATCAGGGCGGGCGCGGCGGTGACAACCGCAACGACAACCGCAACGACAGCCGTGAAGACACTCGCGGCCAGGACAACCGTGGGGAGAACCGCGGGGACCGCAACGACAATCGGGGCGACAACCGAGACAGCCGTGGCGACAACCGCGGTAAGGGCGGCGGCAATAAGGGCGGTCAGGACGACAGCCGCAACCGCCGCAGCCGCAACCGCAATGACCGCAACAACCGCCGTCGCGGCCGCGGCGGTCCCGACGTCGACGACACCGAGATCACCGAGGACGATGTCCTGCTGCCGGTGGCCGGGATCCTCGACGTCCTGGACAACTACGCCTTCCTGCGCACCTCCGGATACCTCTCCGGACCCAACGACGTCTATGTCTCCTTGGCGCAGGTCAAGCGGTACAACCTGCGTAAGGGCGATGCCGTCCACGGTCACATCCGTGCACCGCGTGAAGGCGAGAACCAGAACAAGAAGCAGAAGTTCTCCGCCCTGGTGAAGCTCGATGCCGTCAACGGCCGCCCGGCGGAGCAGAACGCCGAGCGTGTCGACTTCGGCAAGCTGGTGCCGCTCTACCCGCAGGAGCGCCTGCGTCTGGAGGGCGATCCGAAGAACATCGGCCCGCGGGTCATCGACCTCGTCGCCCCGATCGGCAAGGGCCAGCGCGGGCTCATCGTCTCCCCGCCCAAGGCGGGTAAGACGATCATCCTGCAGTCGCTGGCCCAGGCGATCAAGGCGAACAACCCCGAGGTGCACCTGATGATGGTGCTGGTGGATGAGCGCCCCGAAGAGGTCACCGACATGCAGCGCACGGTCGATGGCGAGGTCATCGCCTCTACCTTCGACCGTCCGGCCGATGACCACACCACCGTCGCGGAGCTGGCCATCGAGCGGGCGAAGCGTCTGGTCGAGCTGGGCAAGGACGTCGTCGTCCTGCTCGACTCGATGACCCGCCTGGGACGTGCCTACAACCAGGCCGCACCGGCCTCGGGGCGCATCCTCTCCGGCGGTGTGGATGCCTCCGCGCTCTACCCGCCCAAGCGGTTCTTCGGCGCTGCGCGCAACATCGAGAACGGCGGTTCGCTGACCATCCTCGCCACCGCCCTGGTGGAGACCGGTTCCAAGATGGACGAGGTCATCTTCGAGGAGTTCAAGGGCACCGGAAACATGGAGCTGCGCCTGTCACGTCAGCTGGCGGACCGGCGAATCTTCCCGGCCGTGGACGTCAACGCCTCCTCCACCCGCCGCGAGGAGAACCTGCTCTCGGCAGAGGAGATCAGGATCATGTGGAAGCTGCGCCGTGTCCTCTCCGGACTGGAAGCGCAGCAGGGTCTTGAGCTGCTGATCAATAAGCTCAAGGACACCGGCTCCAACGCTGAGTTCCTGCTGCTGGCCAATAAGACCACGCTCGGCGACGGCAAGAACTAGCCTCTGAGACCGCCGACGGCGGCCGACGCGCCCTCACCGGGCCCTCGGCCGCCGTCGGCGGTTCTCGTCGTGCCGCAGGTCCATGTCTGCTGCCCGAGGATGGTCCTCCTCTGTTCGACTCACCGGTGATGAAGGGTCTGCCCCATGGCTGAGAGCCACGATCCCGCGCTTCATGCGCGGCTGTTCGATTCCGTCGACGCGCTGCTGAGCGAACACGCCCAGCTGCAGGACCGCCTGGCCGATCCGGACGTCCACGCCGATCAGGCCTTGGCACGCCGGTTGGGACGCCGGTATGCCCAGCTCAACGCCGTCGCCGAGGCTCACCGCAGCTGGCTCACGCTGACCCAGGATCTCCAGGCGGCCCGCGAGCTGGGTGAGGACGACGCCGAGTTCGCTGCGGAGGTGCCGGAGTTGGAGCAGGCGCAGGCGCAGGCCGAAGAACGGCTCATTCGTCGGCTGATCCCGCGTGACGAGCATGATGCCCGTGATGTCATCCTCGAGGTCAAGGGCGGCTCCGGCGGTGAGGAGGCCGCGCTCTTTGCCGCGGATCTGGTGCGCATGTACACCCGGTACGCGGAGGCGCGGGGCTGGAAGACTGAGATCCTGTCCGCCACCGCCTCTGACCTGGGTGGATACCGTGATGTCCAGGTCTCGGTGCGTTCTTCGGCTCAGGACCCTGCCGAGGGGGTCTGGGCGCACCTGAAGTTCGAGGGCGGAGTGCATCGTGTCCAGCGGGTGCCGGAGACCGAATCTCAAGGCCGTATCCACACCTCCGCCGCCGCGGTGCTCGTCCTGCCTGAGGTCGATGAGCCCGAGGAGCTGGAGATCCGGCAGAACGATCTCAAGATCGACGTCTACCGCTCCTCGGGGCCCGGCGGTCAGTCGGTGAACACGACGGACTCGGCAGTGCGGATCACCCATCTGCCCACCGGGATCGTGGTGGCCATGCAGAACGAGAAGTCCCAGCTGCAGAACCGTGAGGCCGCGATGCGGGTGCTGCGGTCCCGGCTGCTGGCCCATCAGCAGGAGCAGATCGACGCGGAGAACGCTGAGGCCCGGAAATCCCAGGTCAGGACGATGGACCGCTCGGAGCGTATCCGCACCTACAACTACCCGGAGAACCGGATCGCCGACCACCGCACCGGGTATAAGGCGTACAACCTCGACGTCGTGCTCGACGGCGGCCTGGACGCCGTCCTCGAGTCCTGCCGGGCGATGGACGAGGCCGAGCGGCTTGCGGCCCTGGCTGAGACCTCCGCCGAAACCTCTTCCGAGGCCTCCGTGGCGCCAGGTGCAGAGGCATGAGCAGCACTGACGATGAGCCCACCGGGACCACCGCGACCAGCGGCGGCACCAGTCTCGATGAGCTGATCCCGGCGGCCCTGCAGCACCTTCGCCAGGCCGGGGTCCCCTCACCTCGTGCTGATCTCGAACTTCTGCTGGCCCATGTGCTGGGCATCGGCCGCGGAGAGGCGGCTGCCGCCATCGCGGCCGGGCGTCTGATCAGCGAAGCACAGGCGCAGCGATGGCACGGACTGGTCGCCGAGCGTGGCCGAAGGATCCCGCTTCAGCATCTGACCGGTCTCGCGCCCTTTCGATCTCTGCAGCTGCGTGTCGGACCGGGGGTGTTCATCCCGCGTCCCGAGACCGAGCAGGTCGCCCAGGTCGTCCTCGATCACCTGGCACGTCGGCGTACGGCGAGGCCTTCGGCGGCCCGACCTCTGCGGGTCATCGATCTGGGCACCGGTTCCGGGGCCCTGGCCGCAGCGATCGCCGCCGAAACACCAGGCATTGAGGTCCACGCCGTGGAGGTCTCCGAGCAGGCCGCCGCCTGGGCCCGGCTGAACCTCGAGCCTCTCGGAGTCACACTGCACCGCATGGACCTGCGTGAGCTTCCAGACCAGTGGCGGGGCAGCTTCGACGTTGTCGTCTCCAACCCGCCCTATATTCCCCCGCGGATGGTGCCCCAGGACCCTGAGGTCAGAGACCACGATCCGCAGCTGGCGCTCTACGGCGGCGGTGAGGACGGCCTGGAGCTGCCTCGGGCTGTGGTGGGCGCGGCCCGCGAGCTGCTGACTCCCGGGGGCTGGTTCATCCTCGAGCACGCGGAAGTCCAAGCAGAGGCCATCGCCGCATATATGCGCCGGTTCCCGGACCTCGTCGGTGTGCGCACCCACCAAGACCTCACCGGACGGGACCGCGCCGTCAGCGCCCATCTGGACAGCGGGCTGAACACCGGGCTGGACACTGGCCTGAACACCGGCCTGAGCGCCGGGCTGAGCACCGGGCTGGATACCCGCCCGGCGACCTGGTCGGATGCCGGCCCGAGTACCCGCCCGAGTGCCCGTGCTTCGGCACCGACCATGGGAGAATGACGCGCGTGAGCAGGATGTTGAGCTGTGAGACCGAGGACGAGCGCACCGAGGCGCTGGCGGCGGCTGTGGAGACCGTGCGTACCGGGGACTGCCTAGTGCTTCCCACGGATACGGTCTACGGCATCGGAGCTGATGCGTTCTCCCCGCAGGCGGTGCGGGTGCTGCTGGCCGCCAAGGGCCGCGGCCGGTCCATGCCGCCGCCGGTGCTCATCGGTTCGCAGCGGGTGATGTCGGCGCTGGCCGATACGATCGACGAGCAGGCGCATCGTCTGGCCGAGGCCTTCTGGCCGGGTGCGCTGACGCTGATCCTGCACGCCCAACCCTCCCTGGCCTGGGATCTGGGGGAGACGCGGGGCACCGTGGCGCTGCGGATGCCCGCTGATGATCTTGCCCTGGAACTGCTCACGCAGACCGGTCCGCTGGCGGTCTCCTCGGCCAATCGCACCTCGATGGCGGCGGCGACCACCGCGGAGCAGGCTCAGCAGATGCTGGGCGAGTCCGTGGAGCTCTACCTCGATGACGGCCCCCGGCAGACCACCGGTGCCTCGACCATCGTCGACTGTACGGTCTCGCCGCTGCGTGTGGTCCGGCAGGGAGCCATCAGCCTCTCGGAACTGCGCACTGTGGTGCCGGACATCCTCGGGGTCGCCGAGCAGCCCCAGCAGAGCCGGGAGGAGGCCACCGGGGGCGCTGACTGAGCCTCGTCATCGGTCATGATCTATTTCCTCATCGTGCTCACCGTCTCGGCGGTGGTGACCTATGTCGTGACTCCGATGGTCCGGGCGGCGGCGCTGACGCTGGGCGTCTACACCGCGCCGCGGACCCGCGACGTCCACCGTGGCCCACTGCCCCGGTGGGGTGGAGCAGGGATGTTCCTGGGTATGGTCATCGGGTTGGCGGCGGCCTCCACGATCCCCTATCTGTCGGGGATATTCGCCGATCTGACCCCGGTCCGTGGTGTGTTCGCCGCGATGGTGGTCATCCTGCTCACCGGTCTGGCTGATGATGCCTGGGACATCCACTGGGCGCTGAAACTGGGCGGGCAGATCGGTGCGGCGCTGCTGCTGGTGCTCCACGGCGTGGAGCTGGAGGTCATGCCGGTCGGTTGGCTGGGAGTCGGTGACGGAGTCCTTCAGGCGGCACTCACCGTGCTGGTGGTGGTGGCCACGGTCAACGCCTTCAACTTCATCGACGGGCTCGACGGCCTGGCCGCCGGAGTCGCGGCCATCGGCGGGTCTGCGTTCTTCATCTACAGCTACCAGCTGACTTTGACGATCAACGAGTTCGACGCCTCGAACCTGGTCACTCTGCTCATGGCGGTGCTCGTGGGTTCCTGCCTGGGGTTCCTGCCGCATAATTTCCATCCCTCCCGGATCATCATGGGCGACACCGGAGCGATGCTCATCGGATTGGTGATGGCCGCGGGCACCTTGGCGGTCACCGCTGATCTCGGTCAGCTGGAGACCAGCTTCCGCTTCCGCAACGTCCCGGCGTATATGCCGATCCTGCTGCCGCTGGCGGTCACCCTGCTGCCGCTGCTGGATCTGCTGCTGGCGGTGGTGCGCCGCACGGCGAAGGGGATCTCGCCGTTCACCCCGGACCGTGGTCACCTGCATCACAAGCTGCTCGACGGCGGCTATTCACATCCGCAGACGGTCCTGCTGCTGTATCTCTGGGCCGCGCTGTTCGCCATCGGTACGGTGGCCTTCAACTTCCTGCCCTGGTGGTTGGTGGCGCTGGGGATGATGCTCAGCCTGGGCGGGGCGATTCTGCTCACGCTGAGCCCGTGGCTGCGTCGCCGGGCCCAGCGGCTCAATCGTGCCGCTGCGCAGCGTGCTCTGGCCGAACGGCGGCGGCTCCAACGTCTGCGACAGGTGGAGGAACCCGGCGCGGAACGGGCCGCACGGGATAGATCGGCGGAAGAGGTATGACGGTGGTCAAGCACCAGGATCTGCAGCAGACCGGGTGGCGTATCGTGCTGGTCTGGGCGCTGTGCGCCGGTGCCCTGGCTGCGGGGCTCGCCGCTGGGCTGGGACTTCTCCTCGGTGGTGGCGACGAGGCGCTCAGCGCGGCCACCGGTGGGGTGCTGGTGGTGGTGCTCTCCGGGGTGACGCTGCTGCTGGTTGACCTCGCCGAGCGCTATGCGCCTCAGCTGAGCATCATGGTCTTCTTCCTGGGCTTCCTGCTCAAAGTGGGGGCCTTCCTGCTGGCCTTCAGCCTCCCGGAGGTTCCCGAGTGGGTGGACCCGGCCTGGGCGGTGTGCAGCGGTGCCGCCGTGTTGGTGATCTGGCAGCTGGCCCAGGTGCGGGCCTTCGCCCGTATGCGTCTGACGGTGGTGCCGAATGCGCCGAGCCGCACAGGCGCAGCTGAGTAAGAGCCTGCGCAAGGACCCGCGCAGTGCATCGGGAACAGCGGTGACGAGGATTCCGCGGATTTCTACAAGACGTAGTACAGTGACCACGGTGCTCGGCCATGCCGTGGATCACGCCTGTCTTTGGTAGGATTCACAAGGATCGCGCCCGGCAGGAGCAGTACCTGTCAGTCGGACCGCCCCGCGAGACGGAGACGATTCCGACTCATCATGGCCGGGGCCTGTGCCCACTCACGGACACCGCAGAGAGGACCAGCGTTGCATTCGCTTGTGCCCGTAGCCGCCGAAGAAGGCGGTTTCCAGCCCCCCACGATCAGCGAAACCCATCTTCCGGACATCCTTCCGTGGATGGCGGACTGGGGGACCGGTTTCGGCAAGCAGATGCTGATGGTCGTCCTCTCGGTCATCGTGATCTCCCTGTTCTTCAGCTATGCGATCCGCAAGCAGTCGCTGGTGCCCTCCCGGGTGCAGTTCTTCGCTGAGGCCTGCTACGGCTTCGCCCGCAACACCCTGGGCCGGGAGATCCTCGGGGAAAAGCACTTCATGGCCTGGGTGCCCTTCCTCTTCACCGTCTTCTTCTTCGTGCTGGTGAACAACCTCTTCGGCGCGATCCCCGCACTGCAGCTGCCGTCCTTCTCCCACGCCGGAGCCGCCTACGCGATGGCCGCCATCGTCTGGTTCACCTGGGTCGGAGTGGGCGTGAAGCTCCACGGACTGCGCTACTTCAAACTCGCCACCGTCCCCAGCGGAGTGCCCGGCTGGCTGCTGCCGCTGCTGGTGCCGATCGAGATCCTCTCGAACTTCATCATCCGCCCCATCACGCACTCGCTGCGTCTGATGGCCGTGATGCTCGCCGGACACATCATCGTGATGCTCGCCGGCTCCGGAGCGGAGTTCCTCATCGTGCAGCAGGAGTCGCTGGGCATGAACGCCACCGGCGTGCTGGTGCTCTTCGGCTTCATCCCGCTCTACTTCCTCGAGCTGATCATGATGGTCCTGCAGGCCTTCGTCTTCGCGCTGCTCACGGCCATCTACATTCAAGGCGCCATCGAGGCCGACGCGCACTGACCACTGCGCCTCGAACACCTGTGTGCATACCGCGCACAGAACATCTGAAGATTTGCGGCGGGCAGGGTCTGCCCCTCGCACTACGACGTCTGACCGACTCGCTCGGACAGGCACTGACCCCAGCAGACCCGGTGACCCCCACCGGGCCAACATAGAAAGTGAGAGAGTGACATGGTTGGATCTCTGAACCTGATCGGACTCGGTGTGGCCGGGCTCGGTTCCGCCATCGCCATCGGCCTGATCTTCGCCGCCTACATCAACGGTGTGGCACGTCAGCCGGAGGCTCAGCGGGTCCTGCAGCCGATCGCCATTCTCGGCTTCGCGCTGGCAGAGGCCGTCTTCATCCTCGCGATCGTCTTCGCGTTCGTCATCAACTGACGTCATGACGGACCATGCCGACGTCGTCAGCACCGGCTGCGGTGCCCGTCGTTCGGCGCAGCACAGAACTAAGGAAATGGTGAACACATGATCAGGGCAGAGATGCTCCGTGCCGCGGGCGAGGACGCCAATCCTCTGGTCCCCGCGTTCTGGGAGATCATCGCCGCGCTCCTCGGCTTCGCCGTACTGTTCTTCGTCGTGGTGAAGTTCATCGCCCCGGCCTTCGAAAAGGCCTACCAGGACCGTCGTCAGGCGATCGAGGGTGGTCTGGAGGAGGCCGAGAAGGCTCAGGCTGAAGCTGAGGCGATGAAGGCCGAGTACGAGAAGAACCTGGCCGAGTCTCGTGCGGAGGCGTCCCGCATCCGCGAAGAGGCCCGTGCCGAAGGCGCGCAGATCGTGGCTGAGCACAAGGAGAAAGCGGCTGCCGAGGCGGGGCGCATCACCGAACAGGCTCAGCAGCAGATCGCTGCGGAGCGTCAGCAGGCCGCAGCCTCGCTGCGTCACGACGTCGGTTCCCTGGCCACCCAGCTGGCTGGGCGCATCGTCGGTGAGGCGCTGGAGGACGATGCACGTTCGCAGCGTGTGGTCGATCGGTTCCTGGCCGACCTGGAGGCGGAGCAGTCCGGCAGCGCGCACGCCAACACCTCGGGGGCCGCGCACTGATGGCGGCGGTCACCAGCGAATCCCTGGCCAGCGTGCGCAGCACCCAGGAGCAGACCATCCGCGGCGCGGACCTCACCGTGTCCCGGCAGCTGTTCGAGGCCCTCGACGTCCTCGACTCCTCGGCAGCGCTGCGGCGGGCCCTGACGGATCCGGCGCGTGAGTCCGCTGAGCGCAGTGCATTGGTGCGTCGGCTGTTCGGCGACTCGGCGGAGCCGGGGGCGGTCACCCTTCTCGAGGCGCTGGCCTCGCAGCGGTGGAGCCGTGAGCGCGACCTCGGCGATGCCGTCGAGCTGCTGGCCGTTGACGTCGTGGCCGCACAGGCTGAGGCGGAAGGCCTGCAGGGGCTGGAGACCCTGGAGTCCACGCTGCTGGAGCTGCGGCGGGCGGTACTGTCTTCCCACGAGCTGCAGCGTGCGCTGACCGACCAGCAGGCCGGCGCCGAGGCCACACAGCGTCTCGGTGCGGCGTTGACTCCGCAGGCCAGCCCCGAAGCACGGCTGCTGATCGATCGCGCGGTGACCACTCCACGGGGCCTGCGCCCTGAGGCGCTGCTGGAACGCTTCGCCGAACAGATCGCTCAGCGCCAGCAGCGGTGGATTGCGCAGGTCACGGTGGCCAAAGACCTCGATGAGACCTACCGGCAGCGCCTGTCGGCCGGGCTCAACCGGTACTTCGGGCGAGACCTCAAGCTCGATGTCGTCGTCGACCCCACTGTGGTCGGCGGCATCCGTGTGCAGGTCGGCGATGAAGTGGTCGACTCCACGTTGTCGACCAAAGTCGGGGAGCTGCGACGGACGATGGCGCGCTGAACGGTACGCGGCCGCGAGCCGCGCGCCGCCCGGTGCACCCCGCCCTGAGCACCCCGACGAGAAAATCCAGCAAGAACCCTTCGGCCGCCCGGCGGCCATGAGACTACAGAGAGCAGGGACCGCAGATGGCCGATCTGACCATCAACGCTGACGACGTCCGCAATGCTTTGAACGAGTTCGCGGCGTCCTACGACCCCTCCGGCGCCGAGCGCGTCGAGGTCGGGCGCGTGATCTCCGCGTCCGACGGCATCGCCCGCGTCGAGGGCCTTCCCTCGACGATGGCCAACGAGCTGCTCCGCTTCGCGGACGGCACCCTCGGCCTGGCCCAGAACCTGGACACGCGTGAGATCGGCGTCGTCATCCTTGGTGAGTTCACCGGCATCGAGGAAGGCCAGGAAGTCCACCGCACCGGGGAGGTTCTCTCCGTGCCGGTGGGTGACGAGTTCCTCGGCCGTGTGGTGGATCCGCTGGGCGAGCCGATCGATGACCTCGGCGACATCGCCCCGGAGGGTCGCCGCGCCCTAGAGCTGCAGGCCCCCTCGGTGGTGCAGCGCCAGTCGGTCGGTGAGCCGCTGCAGACCGGCATGAAGGCCATCGACGCGATGATCCCGATCGGCCGCGGTCAGCGTCAGCTGATCATCGGCGACCGCCAGACCGGCAAGACCGCCATCGGGATCGACGCGATCCTCAACCAGCGCGAGAACTGGCAGTCCGGGGATGTGAACAAGCAGGTGCGCTGCATCTACGTCGCCGTCGGACAGAAGGCCTCCACCATCGCCTCAGTGCGTCAGACCCTCGAAGAGAACGGCGCCCTGGAATACACCACGATCGTGGCCGCGCCGGCCTCCGACCCCGCCGGTCTGAAGTACCTCGCCCCGTTCGCCGGCTCGGCCATCGGCCAGCACTGGATGTACGGCGGCAAGCACGTGCTGATCATCTTTGACGACCTCTCCAAGCAGGCCGAGGCCTACCGTGCCGTCTCGCTGCTGCTGCGCCGTCCTCCGGGGCGCGAGGCCTTCCCCGGTGACGTCTTCTACCTCCACTCCCGTCTGCTGGAGCGCTGCGCGAAGCTCTCCGATGAGATGGGAGCCGGTTCCATGACCGGTCTGCCGATCGTGGAGACCAAGGCCAATGACGTCTCGGCGTTCATCCCGACCAACGTCATCTCCATCACCGACGGCCAGATCTTCCTGCAGTCGGACCTGTTCAACGCCAACCAGCGCCCCGCCGTCGACGTCGGCATCTCGGTGTCCCGAGTCGGTGGTGCTGCGCAGGTCAAGGCGATGAAGAAGGTCGCCGGTACGCTCAAGCTCGACCTCGCGCAGTACCGGGACATGCAGGCCTTCGCCATGTTCGCCTCGGACCTCGACCCGGCGACCCGCCAGCAGCTGGTCCGCGGTGAGCGGCAGACTGAGCTGCTCAAGCAGGGCCAGTACTCGCCGATGCCGGTCGAAGAGCAGGTCGTCTCTATCTGGGCCGGTGCCAACGGGCACCTGGATGAGATCGAGACGGCTGATGTGAAGCGCTTCGAGACAGAGTGGATCGACCACCTGCGGCGCAAGACCGATGTCCTGAACGTGCTGGCCTCCACCGGCAAGCTGGAGGATGACACGCTGAACACCCTCAACGAGGCCGTCGAGGTGTTCAAGCGTGACTTCTACGCTGAGGAGAAGCAGTCGATCGTCGGCAACGAGCAGGCTGAGGCACTCTCCGCAGACGATATCGACCAGGAAGAGATCGGCCGCTGATCGGTCGTGTTCCGCCGTCGCGTCGGGCGGCGGGAGAGGAACCGGTGACACCGGCCTCTGACCTCGCCGCCTGACACCGCCGATCACCTCAGGGAAGGACAAGCATGGGAGCCCAGATTCGGGTCTACCGCCAGAAGATCGCATCGACCTCGTCGATGAAGAAGATCTTCAAGGCGATGGAGCTGATCGCCACCTCGCGCATCGGCAAGGCGCGCAGCCGGGTGCAGGCCTCGCTGCCGTATGCCGAGGCCATCACCCGCGCCGTCTCCGCCGTCGCATCCCATAATGAGATCGAGCATGTGCTCACGCAGAAGGCCGAGAACCCCACTCGCGCCGCCGTGCTGATCATGACCTCAGACCGCGGACTGGCCGGTGCCTACTCGACGAACGTGCTCAAGCGTGCTGAGCAGCTGCTGGCTCTGCTGCGCGAGGAGGGTAAGGAGGTCCGCCCTTACCTCTACGGTCGCAAGGCACAGGCCTACTTCGACTTCCGCGATCGCGACTACGACCAGGTGTGGACGGGCAACACGGACAGCCCAGAGCTGGCCCGGGCCCGCGAGATCGGCGATGAGCTGGTGGGTCGCTTCGTCCAGTCGACCGATGACGGCGGAGTGGATGAGCTCTTCCTCGTCTACACCGAGTTCCAGTCGATGGTGAAGCAGGAACCTGTGGTCAAGCGCATGCTGCCGTTGGCGGTGGCCGACGACGCCGAGAACACAGGGCTGCATTCGGAGTACGATTTCGAACCCGGTCCGGAGGAGGTACTCGACGCGCTGCTGCCCAAGTACGTCGAGTCCCGTCTCTACACGGCGATGCTGGAGGCCTCGGCCTCGGAGCTCGCCGCACGTCAGCGGGCGATGAAGTCGGCCGCTGACAATGCCGACGAGCTGATCCGCAAGTACACCCTGCTGCGGAACAATGCGCGGCAGGCGGAGATCACCCAGGAGCTCTCCGAGCTGATCGGCGGCGCCGACGCACTGGCCAACAGCTGAGCCACCGGGTCCGGCCCACGGCGGCTGGTTGCCCGACGAAGACCATGATTGACATCATCCGACATCAAGTGAAGTGAGAGAGATGACTGCCACCACTGCAGAGCAGGGCTCGTCAGGAGCCGTTCATCAGGGTGCGATCGGCAAGATCGCGCGTGTGATCGGACCGGTCGTCGACGTCGAATTCCCGGCCGACGCCATCCCGGAGATCTACAACGCACTGACCGCTGAGCTGACCATCGGCGGAGAGACCCGTGTGGTCACCTTCGAGACGTCCCAGCACCTGGGTGACAACCTGGTCCGCGCCATCGCGGTGCAGGCCACCGACGGTCTGGTCCGCGGAACCGCTGTGCATGACACCGGCGGCCCGATCTCGGTGCCCGTCGGTGACAGCGTCAAGGGTCATATCTTCAACGTGCTGGGCGAGACCCTGGACATGCCGACCTCCGAGCTGGAGGTCACCGAGCGGTGGCCGATCCACCGCCAGGCTCCGAACTTCGCCGCGCTGGAGGGCTCGACCGAGATGCTGGAGACCGGCATCAAGGTCATCGACCTGCTGACTCCCTACATCCAGGGTGGGAAGATCGGTCTCTTCGGTGGTGCCGGTGTGGGCAAGACGGTCCTCATCCAGGAGATGATCACCCGTGTGGCCCGCAACTTCGGTGGTACCTCGGTCTTCGCCGGTGTCGGTGAGCGTACCCGTGAGGGCAACGACCTCTGGGTCGAGATGGAGGAGGCCGGGGTGTTGAAGGATACCGCCCTGGTCTTCGGTCAGATGGATGAGCCCCCCGGAACCCGTCTGCGTGTGGCACTGACCGGTCTGACGATGGCGGAGTACTTCCGTGACGTGCAGAACCAGGACGTGCTGCTGTTCATCGACAACATCTTCCGCTTCTCCCAGGCTGGCTCCGAGGTCTCCACGCTGCTGGGCCGTATGCCCTCGGCAGTGGGGTACCAGCCGAACCTGGCCGATGAGATGGGTGTGCTGCAGGAGCGCATCACCTCCACCCGCGGCCACTCAATCACCTCGATGCAGGCCGTCTACGTGCCCGCGGACGACTACACCGACCCGGCTCCGGCCAACGTCTTCGCCCACCTGGATGCCACGACCGAGCTATCGCGTGCGATCGCCTCACGTGGTCTCTACCCCGCAGTGGACCCGCTGACGTCGACCTCGCGCATCCTGGACCCCCAGTACATCGGCCAGGAGCACTACGACACGGCCACTCGGGTGAAGCAGATCCTGCAGAAGAACAAGGAGCTGCAGGACATCATCGCCATCCTCGGTGTCGACGAGCTCTCCGAAGAGGACAAGATCGTGGTCTCGCGGGCCCGGCGCATCGAGCAGTTCCTCTCGCAGAACACCTACACGGCGGTGCAGTTCACCGGCGTCGAGGGCTCGACCGTGCCGATCAAGGACACCATCGAGGGCTTCAACGCGATCTGCAACGGTGACCTCGACCATGTCGCCGAGCAGGCCTTCTTCAACGTCGGCGGTCTGGACGACGTGGAGAAGAAGTGGGCGGAGATCCAGAAGCAGGGCTGAGCCCTTCGGTGCGGGACCACCTGATCCGGTGGTCCCGCACCGCTGAGCTTCGCTGGTCGATACGATCGAGAAGATATCGGGAAGATATCGAGACGGTAAGGACTCTTCATCATGGCTGAACTCGACGTCGAGGTCGTCTCGCAGGACCGTGCCGTGTGGTCCGGTGCCGCGCGAGCGATCCGTGGGCGCACGATCGAGGGAGACATCGGTATCCTCCCCGGTCACACGCCGGTGCTGGCTCTGCTCTCGGCCGGTGAGCTCATGATCGAGCCCACACAGGGCAGTGCGGTGACGGCCAACATCAACGGCGGCTTCTTCTCGGTCGATTCCGACCGGGTCACCATCGTCGCCGACGATGCGGAGGTCACCTCGGGCTGAGGCTGATCTCGGCACCGCTGACTCCGCAGAGGACGGCCGCCGTGGGACACCTGAACATCAGGTGTCCCACGGCGGCCGTCCTCGTGCGGTGAAAAGGAGGGAAAACCTCGAGCAGGTGAGCACCTAGAACAGATGGCCTAGAACAGATGGCCCAGAACAGATGGCCCAGAACAGGTGACTCAGAACAGACGCGAATCGGCGTCGTCGAGGCCGCGCATCTCCTCGTAATCCAGCACCAGGCAGCGGATGCCGCGGTCCTCGGCCAGAGTACGGGCCTGGGGCCGGATCTGCTGGGCCGCGAAGACCCCTTCGACCGGTGCCAGCAGCGGGTCCCGGTTGAGCAAGTCCAGATAGCGGGTCAGCTGTTCGACACCGTCGATATCTCCGCGCCGCTTCAGCTCCACGGCGACGGTGCCGCCGGGACCCTTGGCCAGGATGTCCACCGGGCCGATGGGGGTCTGGTGTTCCCGGCGGATGAGCCGGTGGCCGTCTCCCAGACGGTCGATCTGCTCGGCGAGCAGGCGCTGCAGATCAGACTCCACGCCGTCCTTGACCAGCCCGGGATCAGTGCCGAGCTCATGGGCGGAGTCGTGATGGATCTCAGAGATCAGAATGGTCAACGTATCGTCGCTCTTCTCAGCACGGACCGTCCAGACCTCGGTGATGCCGGCCTGGGCCTGCTCCTCATCCGGTGCCGTGGTGCGCAGAGTCGCCGGAGGGGACATCCAGTTCAGCGGCTTATAGGAGCCGCCGTCGGAGTGGACCAGCACGGCGCCGTCGGCTTTGACCATCAGCAGGCGCGTGGCCTGGGCCAAATGGGCGTTAAGCCGTCCGGAATAGGTCACCGAGCATGTTGCAATCACCAGTCGCACGATGGGTGAGTCTACCGTCCTGGCTCCTGCGGCGGGGAATCCGCTCAGCAGAGCAGTACCGGGGATCTGTGGTGAGAGGATGGTCCCATGGCACGTCACGGTCGTTCGCGAGGCTCGAAGTGGCAGCGTCCCCATCGACCGGTGAATCCCGCACTCGTCGACGGTGGGTTCGGCGGTGGCGCTCGTCAGCGCCGACGGGACGGTGAGTACCATGTGCGCAGCATCTCTGCCGCCGCGGCGACGAAGTCCTATCTCTGCCCGGGGTGTTCGCTGAGCATCGAGCCCGGCACGGCGCATATCGTGGCCTGGCGCGCCGACTCGATCTTCGGTGATGACCACGCCGCCTCAGAGCGGCGGCATTGGCATCGCCGGTGCTGGCAGATCGGCTGAGCCTTCCGGCGGCCGCATACTAACGGGGCGCCTCACCGATCGACAGGGACGTTCAGCG
Source organism: Nesterenkonia aerolata (assembly GCF_031470965.1). NCBI lineage: Bacteria > Bacillati > Actinomycetota > Actinomycetes > Micrococcales > Micrococcaceae > Nesterenkonia > Nesterenkonia aerolata. Next base: position 57,290 of record NZ_JAVKGR010000008.1, read on the forward strand.
TCTGTCTTGGTGGGCGATGAGCACTTCGCGCAGCAGAAGCATCAGCGCTGCCGCCGTGGGGATCGCCATCAGGGCACCGAGCACGCCGAGCAGAGTTCCCCCGGCGATCACTGAGATCACCGCCACTGCGGCAGGAATCTTCACTGCGCGGGCCATGATGCGCGGGGAGACGAAATAGGCCTCCACCTGCAGATAGATGAAATAGATCACCGCGAAGGTCAGGGCGGTCTGCCAGTCCACGGTCAGGGAGACCAGAGTCACCAGCGTGCCTCCGGTGACAGGGCCGACCAGCGGGATGAAGGCCAGGATGCCGACGGTCACCGCGAACAGCGCACCGAAGGGCACCCCGGCCACGGAGATCGCGATATAGGCGACGATGCCGTTGAGCACTGCCACACAGGCCTGACCGATCACGTAATAGCCGACCCCGTTGAGGATCCGTTCGCCCAGCTGTTCCACCCGGGTGCGGCGCGACCGCGGCACCAGCCGGTAGCCCCAGGCCTTCATCGTCGGCAGCGAGGCCAGGAAGTACAGGGCAAGGACGGCGACGACGAGTACGCCGAAGCCTGTGCTCAGCACAGCTGCTCCGACGCCGAAGAGCCCTCCTAAGGCGCTGGTGGCACGGCCCGGATCGGCGATAAGCCGGTTGACCTCGGTGTCGATGATGTCCTGGACCTGCAAGTTCTGATCCAGATCCTGGAACCACTGGGATTCGGAGACATCGTTGACGATCTGCGGCACCGACATGACGAAGTTCGACATCTGCTCGGTGACCGTGGGAGCGATCGAGGCGACGAACAGGCTCACCGCTCCGAGGAAGACCAGCATCGTCGAGAGCACACCCAGTGGGCGGGGGAGTCCCAGGCGCTCGAGCCCGCGGACGATGGGGTCCAGGCCGAGTGCGATGAACAGGGCTGCCCCGATCCAGACCAGCAGTTGGGAGTTTGCTTGGGTCACATAGACGATGAGCAGCGCCAGGCCCACACCGACGGCGAACATGAATCCGGTGTAGATGGGGCGGTGTCCCAGGACTCCTGGATCGACAGAGGGAGCGACAGAGACGGAAGCCGCTGAGGAGTCGCCTGCGGGGGTGCGGAGATCCGAGGTATGGGCATCTGCGTGGGTCCCCGTGTGGTCACCGTCGGCCTCGCCGTGGGTACCCTCGCCGCTGGTGCCCTCGCCGTCGGCAGGCCCCGCTGTCGCCGTGCTGTCGGAAGGTTCCAGAGGCAGGCCGAAACGGTCCAGCACCGGCGGTTCCGGCTCCGTCATGGGCCGGCGTCGCGGCAGACGCCGCCCCCACCAGCGGCGCAGGCCGCGCCCCGAGGCGGACCGCCTGGGCGTGGCGGACCCTGCGGCGGCTGCACCCGGTTCCGGCTCGGTGCCCTGTTCTGATTCCTGCACGGTCTCCAGCTTAGGCGACGGGCAGACACGGATCAGCTCGTCAGGTCTCCTCGCTGTGAGCTGAACAGGGTGCTCGCAGGCGGTGCCGTGGCCCAGGCACGGGATAGGCTGTGGCACATCATGACCTGGAGGCCGGGAGTCTCACCGCGCGGTGCGGCTGCTCGGCACAGGTCCGAGATCTCACACCGAACCGTCCACGTTCGGCGCCCGGCCCCTGCTGCGGGCTGAGGCGTCTACGAAGGAGTTGAGCACCTGTGACCCAGCCCGGACAGGAGCACGAGCAGTCCGCCGCGACCGGCGCCTCAGTCAACACTCAGGGGGCCGTCGATCTCTCCTCTCTGGCGGGAGGCTCTGCCGCGCCCGCGGCCTCTTCCGCCCCCTCGGCCGCTGCCCACGGCCAGCCGTCCCAGGCCTCTCCATCGGCTCAGGGCGGGGCGGACAGCTGGGTCTTGGCCGTGCAGCCGCCCCAGCTGCAGGAGGTCATCCAGCTCTCCGCCCAGGTGCCGGTGGTGCTGGTGATCCACGACGGCGGCGAGGCCTCCCAGCAGATGCGCGGCACGCTCGGTGAGGCGGTCGACGCCCAGCAGGGCCGGGTGCTGATGGCGGAGCTCGATGCCGCGGTGCACCCGGAGATCGCCCAGCAGAGCCAGGGGCAGCTGCCGGTGGCCACGGCATTCCTCGGCGGCCGTCCCGTCGGAGAGTTCGACGCCCAGATCTCAGCGGATCAGCTGCGTCAGCTGGTGGAGCAGATGGTGCAGCTGGCCACGCAGAACGGGATGACCCAGCGCATGCCCGCACAGTCCCGGCGTGCCGTCGACGGTGCGGAGGGCCACCAGGAGCCGGAGATCCCGCCCCTGCATCAGAAGGCCCACGAGGCGCTGGAGGCCGGTGACTACGAGGGGGCGATCGCCGCCTATGACGAGGCTTTGCGGGAGAACCCGGGAGACTCGGATGCACAGATCGGCCGGGCCCAGGTCCAGCTGATGAGCCGGACCCGCGGGGTCGATCTGGAGACGGTCCGCACGGCGGCGGCGGAGGCGCCCGATGACGTCGAGGCGCAGATCGCAGTGGCCGACGTCGATGTGCTCGGCGGTCACGTCGAGGATGCCTTCACCCGGCTGGTGGGCTTCATCCGCACTCACCACGGGGAGGACCGCGAGCGGGCCCGGGCGCATCTGGTCGAGCTGTACTCCATCGTCGGCGACACCGACCCGCGGGTGAACAAGTCCCGTCAGCAGCTGGCGCGTGCGCTGTTCTGAGCCGCCAGTGATAGCCGACAGTGATCATGTCAGCACCGGTCGGTAGAATGGCGGCCATGATCGTTCACCCCCAGCCTGCCGAGTCGATCGAGGATCGTCCTCTGGCGATGAGCACAGCAGACCCCGCCGCACGTCCCGACGCCGGAGGTGCGGCGACGATCGAGCGCGAACACCAGGAGCAGCTCTCCGAGCCTGGGGACCATGAGCGGTTCGCCCACTACGTGAAGAAGGACAAGATCATGGAGTCCGCCTTGGAAGGCGGGGCTGTGGTCGCACTGTGCGGCAAGGTCTGGGTGCCGTCACGTGACCCTCAGCGTTTCCCGGTCTGTCCCGAGTGCAAAGAGATCTATGAGGGCTTCGGCGGCGGTGACGGTGACGACGGCGACGCGGGAGGCTCCGGCGGAAAGCGCTCCGGAGGCTTCTTCGGCTTCGGCCGCAATTCGTGACGCAGGGGCTGACCGGCGGCGGAGCCTCGCCGTCACTGTTCGATGTCGACAGCCACGCCGGCTCGTCGATGCCTCCGGTGTACCCGCACCGGGCCGCCCGGGGGACGGCTCCGGCGCTGCGTCAATGGCAGCAGGAGGCCCTCGACCTCTACGTCGATCGCGCCCCTCGGGACTTCTTGGCCGTGGCGACGCCCGGGGCGGGCAAGACCACCTTCGCCCTGCGCGTGGCGAAGATGCTCGTCGACTCCGGGGAGATCACCCGGCTCTACGTCGTCGCACCCACTGAGCACCTCAAACAGCAGTGGGCGGATGCGGCGGCGCGGATCGGTCTGGCGATCGACCCGAACTTCCGCAATGCCGATGGTCGGCACGGCCGTGAGTTCATCGGTGTGGCGGTGACCTACGCCCAGGTGGCCAATAAGCCGGCGCTGCACCGCAATAAGACTGAGGCCGGGCGGACCCTGGTGGTGCTCGATGAGATCCACCACGGCGGTGACGCGCTCTCCTGGGGTGAGGGGATCCGTGAGGCATTCACCCCGGCGGCGCGCCGTCTGGCGCTGACCGGTACCCCGTTTCGCTCCGATACGGCCCCGATCCCCTTCGTGGACTATGTCGAGGATGCCGAGGGCGTCCGCCGGTCCCGTGCGGACTATTCCTACGGGTACGGGCCGGCGCTGAAGGACCGGGTGGTCAGGCCCGTGGTCTTCATGGCCTACTCGGGCAATATGCGCTGGCGTACCTCCTCGGGCGAGGAGATGGAGGCCCAGCTCGGCGGTGCTGCCACCAAAGACATCACCCAGCAGGCTTGGCGTACCGCGCTGAACCCGGAGGGGGAATGGATCCCTGCGGTGTTGGCGGCAGCCCATAAACGGCTGCTGAAGGTCCGGGATCGGGTCGCCGACGCCGGAGGTCTCGTCATCGCCTCCGATCACGAGACCGCGCGAGCCTATGCCGCCCAGCTTGAGGCGCTGACCGGTCAGCGCACCACAGTGGTGCTCTCTGATGACTCTGAGGCCTCGCAACGGATCGAGGACTTCTCCGCCGACGGCTCCCAGCTGTGGATGGTGGCGGTGCGCATGGTCTCCGAAGGGGTGGATGTGCCGCGCCTGTGCGTCGGGGTCTACGCGACGTCGACGTCGACACCGCTGTTCTTCGCCCAGGCGGTCGGCCGTTTCGTGCGTCGTCGCAATGCCAACGAGGTCGCCAGCGTGTTCCTCCCGTCGGTGCCGGTGCTCATGGGCCTGGCCAATGAGCTGGAGGAGGAACGTGATCACGCGCTGGACGTTCCTCGGTCGGCTCAGGACGAGGAAGGCGAGATCCCCGAAGAGGATCTGCTGGAGGCGGCGAACCGGGAGGAACGCGCCTCGGAGGAGCTGGAGAAGGGCAGCTTCGCCGCGCTGGAGTCTCAGGCCTCCTTCGACAAGGTGCTCTTCGACGGCGATGAGTTCGGCCTCGGGGGAGCCGTGGGCTCAGAGGAGGAGATGGACTTCCTCGGGATTCCCGGGCTCTTGGAGCCCGAACAGGTCTCCACGCTGCTCAAGCAGCATCAGGCGGATCAGCTGCGGCGCCGTCCTACCGGGCAGGCCGCTGAGACGCACAGCCAGGACGTCGTCGATCATCGGCAGTTGAAAACCCTGCGCAACGAGCTGAACAAGTCCGTCTCCGCCTATGCCGCGAAGACGGGGATGCATCAGGGCACAGTGCACAACCGGCTGCGCGATGCCTGCGGGGGACCGGCCGTGGGGCAGGCCTCGAAGCAGCAGTTGGAGGCGCGGGTGAAGAAGCTTCAGAACTGGTTCGTCGGCCGTTCCTGATCTGATCCGCCGGGTTCTGCCGCGCTGAGGGGTCGAGGCGCCGTCCCCTCGGCGCTGGCTGCAGAGCCTGCCGAGGCTCAGGGCTCTGCTGAGGCTCAGAGGTCCTCGACGCTCAGGGCCTCGATCTCGGCCTCGGCGAACTCCTCGTAGGTCTCGGCGATGCGTGCCTCGTCGACCCCGACGGTCAGCTCTGTCAGCACCCGTACTCGGTACCCGGCCTCGGCGGCGTCCAAGGCGGTGGCGCGGACACAATGGTCGGTGGCGATGCCCACCACGGTGACCGAGGTGATCTCGCGTGCGGAGAGCCAGGCGTGCAGATCCGGGGCGCCGTCGGCTACGGCATCGGTCGGGGAGACCTTGGTGCCGTCCTCACCGGCGAGGGTACCCACTGACGCCGGGTTCCCCTCCAGTCCTTCGAAGCCGGAGTAGCCGTCGGAGTAGAGGCCCTTGAGGAAGAAGGCCTCGATGTGTTCGGTGTCGAGGTCAGGGTGCAGTTCGGCGCCTGAGGTGCCGGCGAGGCAGTGCACCGGCCAGCTGGTCTCGAAGTTCGGCTCCTCCGAGAAGTGAGGGCCGGGATCGATATGCCAGTCCTGGGTGGCGACGACGGCGTCGTACTCGGCGTGGACGTCCTCAAGAAACTCGCTGATCTCAGCGGCGGTGCGGGCGCCGCCGTCGACGCCGAGTGCGCCGCCTTCACAGAAGTCGTTCTGCACATCGACGATGATGAGTGCCTCGGCCATCGTTTCCTCCTGACCTGCTGGAATCATGCCTGCGGGAATCATGGCTACCCCCGATACTTTCGGGGTCACCTCGGATCCTACCTGGGCGATGGGCCAGACTGAACGCTCAGGTCAGCCCTGCGGGAACCTCAGCCCCGCAGGAACGAATCTGCGGGCATCAGACGAAGATCGTCGGCAGCACCGGCTCACCGGGCTGCAGGCGCAGTGCTGCAGGCGGCAGTTCGGCAGTGGACCGGCGATGCCGCTGTGCGGCTCGGCGCAGTCCCTCGGCCCCAGTGTATTCGCCGAAGATCTCGCCGTCGCGGACCAGCGGCACCATGAGCTCCCGGTGCGCCTCGTCCTCAGCCTCCGGGGAGGCTCCCACCCCGATGAGCTCCGTATCGGCCCGCCCGTCGCTTCCCAGCATGCGCAGCGGATATTTGACGCCTCCGACGTGCCTCTTGCCCACAGCCTGCTTCGCGACCTGCACCGGTGCGCCGGAGGCGTCGTCGCGTTCGACCAGCTTGTACACCATCGACGCCGTGGGCGCCCCCGAACCGGTGACCAGCTGCGTGCCTACTCCGTAGGCATCCACGGGGGCCGACTGCAGCCGGGAGATCGCGTATTCATCGAGGTCCGAGGTGACGATGATCCGGGTGCCGACATTGCCGAGGGCGTCGAGCAGCTGACGGACGTGGTGGGCCTGTTCGACGAGGTCGCCGGAGTCCAGGCGGACGGCGTCGAGCTCCGGGCCGGCGATCTCCACGGCTCGGCGGACGGCGGCGTCGACGTCGTAGGTGTCCACCAGCAGCGAGGTCCGCGGGCCGAAGGTCTCGACCTGGGCGCGGAAGGCCTCCTCCTCGGAATCATGCAGCAGGGTGAAGGCGTGGGCGGCGGTGCCCAGCGTGGGCAGCGCCCAGCGTCGTCCGGCCTCCAGATTGCTGGTGGCGGCGAACCCGGTCATGATCGCTGCCCGTGCTGCGGCCGTGGCACTCATCTCCTGGGTGCGGCGGGAGCCCATCTCCACACAGGGCCGGCCATCGGCGGCCATGGTCATCCGGGAACCGGCCGAGGCGACGGCCGAATCATGGTTGAGCACCGAGAGCACAAAGGTCTCCAGCAGGCAGGCCTCAGCGAATGTGGCCTCGACACGCAGCACCGGCGAGTGCGGCATGTAGACCTCCCCTTCGGGGTAGCCGGTGATGTCACCGCTGAACCGGTAGTCGCGCAGGTACTCCAGGGTCGGCTCGTCGACCACGCGCCGCTCGCTCAGCCAGCCGAGCTCTGCCTCACCGAAGCGGAAGTGCCGCAGCCCTTCGAGCAGACGGCCCGTACCGCCGACGACGCCGTACCGGCGTCCCTGAGGCAGCTTGCGCGCGAAGACTTCGAAGACGCAGCGGCGATGTGCGGCACCGGAGCGCAGCGCAGCCTGGAGCATGGTCAGCTCGTAGTGGTCGGTCAGCAGCGCGGTGGAGGAGGCGGTGCCGCCGGTGGAGGAGACGCTGTGGGATCCGGGGCCGCCCAGCGCGGATGAAGGTGTCATAGTCCCAGCGTAGAATAGGGCGCATGAGCACAGCGGCAGGATCGACGCTCGCCGAGGCGCAGACAGACCTCGCGCCCGAGTCTCGTCAGCATCTGCGGGCCGGGCGTCCCTACAGCGTCGTCGTCTGGAATGATCCGGTCAACCTGATGTCCTATGTCAGCTGGGTGTTCCGTGCCCACTTCGGCCATTCCCGTCGGAAAGCCCATGAGCTGATGATGCAGGTCCACGAGAACGGCCGTGCGGTGGTCTCCCACGGGGACCGGGAACAGGCCGAACGCGACGTCACCGCGATGCACCAGTACGGGCTGCAGAGCACCCTTGAGGAGTCCTAGTCAGTGGCCACAGCTTTCCGCGCCACTGCCTCCGGGTACCGCGCCGATCTGCAGAAGCATGAGCGCCGTCTGCTCAGCACACTCTGCGCCGACGTCGCCGAGATCCTCGAACGACGAGCTCAGGAGATCGCCTCGCAGGCAGAGGAAGGCTCCCGTGCAGATGCTCAGCCGCAGACAGGTGAGGACCACGAGGCTGACTCGCTGTTCGCGCATTTCTCCGCCGAGCTGGCCGGTCTCGACTCTCAGGCCCCCTTGCCGCCGCCCGCGGACCCCGTCGCCCAGCGCCTGCTTCCTGCGGCCTCCGAGGACCCTGACGACGCCGAGCAGCTGCGCCGGCTGACCGAATCCTCCCTGCGGGAATCCCATCTGGCGGATCTGCGCACTGCCCGGATGCTGCTGGAGAGCGCCCCGTTATCGGTGCCGGAGGCAGCCTCGGCCTCGTTCGGCCGGGCGCTGAACGCTGTGCGGCTGACGTTGGCCACGCGTTTGGGCATCGAGACCGAGGACGACGCCGCGCAGGTACACCGCCGCGGTGCCGGTCAGCAGCCCGAAGACGCCCAGCAGTTCATGGCCGAGGTCTACACCTTCATCACCTGGTGGCAGGAGTCCCTCTTCGAGGCCATGCTGGAGCACCTGCCCGAGAGCACGGACGACGAGGAGGGCGCTGACCAGTGACGACGCTGCCCCCTCCGCCCCTGAGCGGACTGCCGGTGGACGCCCCGATCGGCATCTTCGATTCCGGCGTCGGCGGGCTGACCGTCGCCCGCGCGGTGCTGGACCAGCTGCCGCACGAGAACATCGTCTACATCGGTGATACGGCCCACGGACCCTATGGGCCGCTGCCCATCGCCAAGGTCCGTGCCCACGCGCTGGGGGTGATGGACGAGCTCGTCGACGCCGGGGTCAAAGCCCTGGTGATCGCCTGCAACTCAGCCTCGGCGGCGGTGCTGCGGGATGCGCGGGAACGCTACACCCGGCGCCGGGGGATACCCGTCGTCGAAGTGATCCAGCCGGCGGTGCGCCGAGCTGTGGCCGCGACGCGCAACGGGAAGATCGGGGTCATCGCCACCGAGGCCACGGTGAGCTCCCGGGCCTATGAGGACACCTTCGCCGCGGCTCCGCATCTGGAGATCACCAGCGCGGCCTGCCCTCGCTTCGTCGAGTTCGTCGAGCGCGGGATCACCGCCTCGGCGGAGCTCCTGGCCGTCGCTGAGGAATACACCGCGGCCCTGCGTCAGGCTGAGGTGGACACTTTGGTGCTGGGGTGCACGCACTACCCCCTGCTGACCGGCGTGCTCTCCTATGTCATGGGTGATGCGGTCACCTTGGTCTCCTCCGCTGAGGAGACCGCCAAGGATCTCTTCCGGGCGCTGACACAGGAGTCGCTGCTCCGAGACCCGGCGGGGGAGAGCCCCGCGGCTGCTCAGCTGTCCGGCGAGGGGGCCTCCGTGGGCAGTCTTCAGTCGTCGGCCTCGGCCAACACCTTCCTCGCCACCGGTGATGCGCAGTCCTTCCAACGCCTGGCCCGGCGCTTCCTCGGCCCGGAGGTCGCCGCCGTCGAGCACATCGCCCACGTCACCGAGCGGTATCCGACCGGGCTGATACCGCGAGTCAACGCACCGGCCGTCGCGGGTCCCTCGGGCGGGCGGGACGATGACGCACCACAGGCTCAGCACCCCGGTGGCACGCCGCCGGAGCACCGGACGAGAGATGAGGGGTTGTCACACCCACGATGGAACTGACGATCATCGGATGCAGCGGGTCCTTTCCGGGCCCTGAATCTCCTGCCTCCTGCTATCTGCTCACCGCTGAGCACGAGGGGAAGACCTGGCGGGTCATCCTGGACCTCGGCAACGGCTCCCTGGGCAAGCTCCAGCAGCACATGGCCCTGGAGGATCTCGACGCGGTCTGCCTGAGCCATCTGCACCCGGACCACTTCATGGACCTCTGTGGTCTGCACGTGGCCATCCGGTGGCGCCCCGGCGGCTGGCCCGGGATCCACGTGCCCGTCTTCGGACCCTCCCACACGGCTGAACGCATCGCCTACGCCTACGGCCTGGACCCGGACCCGGGGATGCACCCCGACTTCGATTTCCGCACCTGGCAGCCCCGGACCCCGGTGACGATCGGGCCATTCACCATCACCCCGGTGCCGGTGCGTCATCCCATCGATGAGGCCTATGCGCTGCGTGTGGAGACCCTTGGCACCGACGGCAGCGTCCGGGTGCTGACCTATTCCGGTGACACAGATGCCTGTGACGGTTTGGTCGAGGCGGCCCAGGGCGCCGATGTCTTCCTCTGCGAGGCGGCCTTCGAAGACGGTCGGGACGATCACATCGACGGAGTGCATCTGACCGGTGCCCGGGCCGGTGAGATGGCCGAGCGTGCCGGAGCCGGGCGGCTGCTGCTGACCCATATTCCGGTGTGGACCTCCCAGCAGGTCCTGCTGCGTCATGCCAGGCAGAGCTTCGCCGGTGACCTCGCCGTCGCCGTGGCCGGAGTGACGTATCAGGTGGGAGGTGCCCCTGGGCGGCAGACGGCTGACACACCGCCGGAAGCACTGTGACGATGAGCCGAACGAGGAAACAGGATGAGGAGACGATGACTACCACCCCAGAAGCCGCTGCCCCGCAGGCCGGTAGCGGAGCGGCCCGCCAGGACGGCCGGGCCGTCGATGAACTGCGTGAGGTGCGCATCCACCGCGGCTGGTCCGCACAGGCCGAGGGGTCTGCGCTGATCGAGTGCGGTGCTACAAAGGTGCTGTGCACGGCGTCGTTCGAGACCAGCGTGCCGCGGTGGCTGAAGGGACGCGGCACCGGGTGGGTCACCGCTGAGTATGCGATGCTGCCCCGGGCCACCGGTACCCGCTCGGCGCGGGAATCGGTGAAGGGCAAGATCGGCGGCAGGACGCACGAGATCTCGCGGCTCATCGGCCGCTCCCTGCGTGCCGTCGTCGAGACGAAGGCCCTCGGGGAGCACATGATCACAGTGGATTGCGACGTCCTGCAAGCCGACGGCGGCACCCGCACAGCGGCGATCACCGGGGCCTACGTCGCTCTGGCCGATGCCGTCTCCTGGGCTCAGGAACAGGGGCATGTGCCGGCTCGGGCGACGGTGCTGAAGGATTCGGTGGCCGCGGTCTCGGTGGGGATCCTGCCCGATGGACGTCCGGTGCTCGACCTGCCCTACATCGAAGACTCCACCGCCGAGACGGATATGAACGTCGTGGTCACCGGCTCCGGTGACTTCGTGGAGGTTCAGGGCACTGCCGAGGGCGCGCCGTTCCGCCGTGCGGAGCTCGATGCCCTGCTCGATCTCGCCGTGCGCGGCACCGCGGAGCTCACCCGGATCCAGCAGGAGGTGCTGGCCGGATGAGCGGTGCGGCTGAGCAGCGGGCAGGCGACGGCAGCCACCATCGGCGCGCGGCCGAGAGCGGGGCCCGGCTGGTGTTGGCCACCCGGAACCTCGGGAAGGTCCGGGAGCTGCGGGCGATGCTCGCCGAAGATCCTGACCTGGCCGAGGCCGGGTGGACGCGCGAGACCCTCGAGTCGGCGGTGGTGGATGCCGCGGCGTTGGGCTGCGCCGAGGTCCCCGAGACCGGTGTGACCTTCACCGAGAACTCCCTGCTGAAGGCCCGCGCTGTGGCCGAGCAGACCGGAGTGCCTGCCGTCGCCGACGACTCCGGGCTCGCCGTCGATGTGCTGGGCGGAGCACCGGGGATCTTCTCGGCGCGCTGGGCCGGCGCGCAGGCCTCCGACGCCCGGAACATGGCGCTTCTGCTGGAGCAGCTCATCGAGGTGGGCCCTGAGCATCGTTCGGCGGCCTTCGTCTGTGCGGCGTCGCTGGTGACTCCGCAGGGTACTGAGACCACCCACCTGGGTCGGCTGGAGGGCACCTTGCTGTCGGCCCCGCAGGGTGACGGCGGCTTCGGCTATGACCCGATCCTGCAGCCGCTGGGGGAGCAGCGTTCCTGCGCGGAGCTGGGTATGGCGGAGAAGAACGCCATCTCCCACCGTGCCAAGGCCTTCAGCGCCCTGCGTCACGACGTCGTCTCCGTGCTCCTGGGCCGGGACGTGCCCGGGCCGCGCGGTGGCGGCCTGCCGGGCCGTCCGGACTGAGAGCCGGGCTGCGTGGTGAGCCTGGACTTCACCGCCGTCGATTTCGAGACGGCCAATGGGTTCCGCGGATCCCCGTGCTCGGTGGGGATGGTGCGCGTACGCGATGGTGTGGAGGTCGAGACGCTGTACCGGCTGATGAGACCGCCGCAGGGTTTCGACCGGTTCGATCCGCAGAACGTCGCGATCCACGGCATCGAGCCGGCCGATGTGGTGGCCAGTCCACGGTTCAGCGAGCTGTTCCCCGAGCTGATGGACTTCCTGGGCGGTGACGACCTCGTCGCTCACAACGCCGTCTTCGACGTCGAGGTCTTCGAGTCCTCCCTGGAGGTCAGCGGACTCGACGCCCCAGGCCTGCGCGCCTGGTGTTCGGTGCAGCTGGCCCGCGCGGCCTATCAGCTGCCCTCCCACGCGCTGCCGCACGCCGCCGCGGAGGCCGGGCACCGTCTGACTGCCCACCACCATGCGCTCGCCGACGCCAGGGCCTGCGCGGCGATCGTAGTCGACGTCGCCGCCCGCCTGGAGACCGGCTCTGTGCAGGAGACCTTCGCCGCGGAATCGCTCGAGGCGGTGACGATGCCGTCGTGGCGGGCACCGAGGCCGCGAGAGTCCCGGGCGACCCGTCAGGTCCGTAGTCTCGGTCCGATCTTCGATGCGACGAATCCGGTGGTGGCTGATGCGGATCTGCCGGATCTGATGCGGTGGCAGGATGAGGGTCGGAACCCGGAGCCGAATGCCGAGGCGGACCCGGCGCACCCGCTGTTCGGTCAGCAGGTGGTCTTCTCCGGCACGCTGGCTGTTCCGCGCCCCCGAGCGAAGGAACTCTGCGCCGAGCGCGGCGCGCGGACCAGTTCACGGGTGACCGGTGGAACGACTGTGTTGGTGATCGGAGATGGATTCACTCTTGAGCAGTGGAACACCCCTGAGGCAGCGGTCTCCGCCTCAAGGGCGCCGAAGTCAGGATCTTCTACCGATGACGAGGCTGATCTGCCCTCCGCTGAATCCGTCAATGCTGAGCCGCCGTCGTCGCTGATGACACGGAAAGTCAGGGCTGTTCGGCGGCGGCAGGCAGTGGGACAGCGTATCACCATCATGGACGAAGAACTCTTTGAGCATGTGCTCTCAGGGGGCGGTGACATCAGCCCAGTCGGCAGCGAAGCCGCGCAGGCACGGATGTAGCTCCTGCGGTCCGTCAGACCCGAGCCGGAGGGTATGCCGCATTGAGGTGACCACGTGTTCGAGAGTCTCTACACAGGGATTCTCCGGCTGCTCCTGTCGGATCGGCCGGAGCACCTCGTCCACGTGCGCCGAGAGTCCGGGCTCCTCGGCCGACCCTGCCAGCTCATCGAGGGCGCTCACCAGCGCCGCAGCCCGGTCACGCAGCCCTTGGTCCCCCTGGGTCAGGCAGAGCGACTGGTCAGCCCAGCTGTGCAGCATCTCCAGTCCCATATAGGGGACGAAGGCCAGGGGCAGCACACGCAGGAGCGCATCGGCGGCCTGGGCCGTGGGCTGGGCCGGTGCACTGGGATAGTGCATCTCACCACTTGCCAGTCCTCGCAGGGACACTGTGCCGCTGCCCGGAGCGATCGAGAACTGGCCGTCCTCGAGTGCGGTGCTCAGTGCGGCATCCAGCCCCCGCGACGGCGGCTCCGGAGCGCCGTCGGGGAACCTGCCGGTGACCAGACGGTACCAGCGCAATGACCCCAACCACAGGCAGGCCAAAGGATCGGCGGCTACTCCGCGCCGTGACCAGTCCAGCAGTTCGAGGAGTCCGTCGGCGGCGCACAGCGCATGCAGCCTCTCGGCATCGAGGGCTGCGCCTGCCGGTGTCTGGACCGGCAGCAGCGCGTCCAGCAGGGCCGGGAACCGGCGGATGCGCAGGGCGTCGCGCTGCTCGTCATCGGGCCGGGTGTCGGTGTGCATCTGCCCAGAGTATCGGCCTGATCTGTCCAGAGTATCGGCCTGAAGGAACAGCCCCGAGCACCCGTCATGAGCTGCGCCCGGTGTCCGCGGCATCTTCGGCGGTCGCACGTCGATGTCAGTGCTCCCCGGTAGCGTGTCACCATGCGTTGGTTGCACACATCGGACTGGCATTTCGGCCGCGGCTTCCACGGCGCCTCCCTTGAGGAGGCCCACCGGCAGACGGTGGAGGCAGTCTGCCGTGAGGTCCAGGAGCAGGGCGTGGAACTCGTGCTCATCTCCGGAGACGTCTATGACCGTGCCCTGCCCCCTGAATGGGCGGTGCGGCTGCTTGAGGAATGCCTGACCCGATTGGTGCGTCTGGGCACCGAGGTCGTGGTGACCTCGGGGAACCATGATTCCGCCCAGCGGCTCGGATTCGGTGCGGGGCTGATGGCTCAGGCGGGCCTGCACCTGCGGACCCGGCTCGAGGATGCCTGGGCACCCGTGGAGCTCACCGATTCCGACGGCGTGCCTCTGCTGATCTACGGGATCCCCTATCTGGAGCCGACGCTGACCGCTCCGCTGCTGGGGCTGGAACAGGCCCACCATACGGCGGTGATCGGTGAGGTGGTCCGCCGGATTCGTCAGGATCTCGCGGCACGCTGTGCCGGGGGCGCGAGACCGCGGACCATCCTCATGGCGCATCTGTTCGCCGCCCACGGTGTCGGCTCGGATTCGGAACGGATCATCGGAGCCGAGGCTGTGGCCGGGGAGCGTCTTGAGCACAGCGAGGGCAGCGCCGGGGGATTGGCCGTGGTCCCGCTGGAGCTCTTCGAGGGATTCGACTACGTGGCCCTGGGACATCTGCATGGGCGCCAGCGTCTGAGCGAGACGGTGCGGTACAGCGGCTCCCCGCTGCGGCTCTCCTTCTCCGAGGTGCACCAGGCTAAGGGCGCATGGCTCGGGGAGACCGGGTCCGGTGAGTCCTGCGGGGCGGCAATGACGGTCTCGGCCGTGGATTGGCGTCTGGGCCGGCCGATGGCCGTGCTGGAGGGAACAATCGAGGAGGTCCTCGCTCCGGAGAGAGTCGCTGAGCATGCGCAGTCCCATGTACAGGTGACACTCATCGACGACGAGCGGCCGGTCCGGGCTCACCAGCGGGTGAAGGAGGCCTATCCTCACCTGGCGGTGTTCCGGCATCGCAGCCCTCTTGACCGTGTCCATCGCACCTATTCCCAGGCCGTGGAACGTGCCCGCACGGACTCAGAGGTGGTCGCCGGGTTCCTCGATCATGTGCGCACTCGGGCGGCGGATGAGGCAGAGACCCGGCTCATCACCGAGGCGCTGGATTCCGTCCGTGCGGCGGGAGCCAGTGGCCCTGCCGAGTCAGCAGATCCGGCAGAGACGACGGATGAGACCTCGCTGACGGATCAGACCTCACCAACGGAACAGAGCGGGTCCACGGCCTCCGACACGGACTCCGCACTGAGCAGGGAGGCGGCACGATGAGGTTCCACACGCTGCGGCTGACCGCCGTCGGCCCCTTCCCTGGTACTGAGATCATCGACTTCGATGCCTTGGGCGCTGATGGTCTGTTTCTGCTGCACGGCCGGACCGGCGCCGGTAAGACCACCGTTCTGGACGCCATCACCTTCGCCTTGTACGGGGAGGTCCCCGGGCACCGGAGGACTGCGGGCATGAAGTCTACGCATGCTCCGGCGGATCGGGAGCCTTGGGTGGAGTTGGAGTTCACCCTCGGGCAGGTCCGGTGGAACATCCGTCGGCGGGCGGCTTTCGACCGTCCCAAGAAGCGCGGCACGGGAACTGTCCGGGAGAACGCCAAACTGCTGCTGAGCCGTCGTGAGGGAGAAGACCTCGTGCCTGTCAGCGACAACATCCAAGGTGCCGCCGCGGAGATCCGGCAGCTGATGCCGTTATCGATGGCGCAGTTCACGAAGGTCATCCTGCTGCCTCAGGGCGAATTCGCCGAGTTCCTCCACGCGAGCAGCCTGGAGAAACAAGAGGTGCTTCAGAAGCTATTCGACACCCGCATCTATCAGGATCTGCAATGGCGGCTGGCTGAGGACGCCAAGGACTACCGACGCCGTGATGAGGAGCTCGGCACCCGGATCACCGAGCAGACGTCGATGCTGCGCGCGGCCGCCCAGGAGCTCCTGGCCAGTACCGAGCCGCCGAGCCCGGAGGGTGAGGAGACCGGAGACGAGGAACCGCCGGCTGCCACCTTCGATGCCGAGCTTCAGGAACACTCGGGCGTCGATCTTCTGGACGTGGTGGACAAGCGTGCCGCCGAGCGTGCCGAACAGGTGATCGCGGTCGAAGAGCAGGCCGCGGTGAGGAAGCGTGAGGCCGAAGTCCATGCCGCTGAACGAGCGGAGCAGCACCGCTGCCTGACCGCGTGGGAGCAATACCGTCAGCACAGCGCAGCGCATGAGGGAGCTCGGGAGCAGGTCGAGCAGGACCGCACGGCGGTCCAGGCCCACGCCGAGGCCGAAGAGCTCTCCCGCTGGTTCGATGAGGTCATCCGGCTCGCACGCCTCCGAGACCAGCGGCGCGAGGCCTCGACCCGGGCCGAGGAGGAGGCTCAGGCTCGTCTTCGCGCGCAGCAGGACATCACCTGGGAGTCTGCTGCTGATGAGGGACAGGGGTTCGATGAGGCCTTGACTGCGCTGGTCGAGCTGCGCGGGCGGCTGGGAGCGCAGCGGGCCCAGGAGCTCGAGGCGCAGCAGAGCACGCTGCAGCGCGAGGAGGGGCAGCTCGTCACCCAGTGTGAGGCGATGAACAACCAGGTGCAGGAGGTCACGAGCGCGGCACAGGCGCTGCGGGACGAGGTCTCGAGCCTGGAGGTTGAACCGCTCGAGGACGGGCCTTTCGAAGCCGACCAGGCGAGGCTGCGGCGCCGTATCGAGCACCTGGTCCGGCGTGCGGAGCTGATCGAGCGGCGAGATGAGCAGCTTCTCGAGCTGGAGCGGGCCGAGGCGGCCGCCCGTGAACAGACCGCCACAGTTCAGGCGGCCGAGCAGGAGCATCGCCGTCGTCTCCGAGTCCACCTGGCAGGTGTGGCCTCGCGGCTTGCCGCCGACCTCGAGGACGGAGAGCGCTGTGCGGTGTGCGGGTCCCGCGACCATCCGGAACCAGCGTCCCCGGAAGCTGAGGAGATCACCGCGGAGCAGGTCGAAGAGGCCTCGGACCTGCGCCGCAGCGCACAGGAGGAATCGGCACGTCGGCACGCCGCAGAGCAGGCGGTGCGCTCCCGGCTGACCGAACTCGAAGCTGCACTCGAGGCGGCCGATGACGGCACATCTGCTGAGCCTGGGCCGCGCGTTGCAGCTGAGGGGGAAGTCCCGGGCCTGCAGGAGGCCGAGGCCTCCGGTGACATCGACGTCGTCAAGGACGGACTCGCAGCGGCACGGGTGCACGATGAGCAGATCACCGCGCACCGGCACCAGCTCCGAGACCGACGTGAGCGACTCACCCAGGCTCGCACTGAGCTGTATGAGAGGGAACGTCGAACGCTGGAGCTCACTCACCGCACCGCATCGCTGGAGCGAGAACGTCAGGACACCCGCACCCGGATCGAGTCGATCGCCGAGACGCTCACTGAGCTTCGCGGCAGCCACCCCACCGTCACCGATCGGCTGCGTGCCCTGGAGAGCCTGCGGGAGACTCTCACGCAGGCCCAGCACGCCCGACGAGCCGCTGAGGATGCCGAGTCCCGGCGCCTCGACGCCGAGCGGACCGCGGCCGAGCGGCTCGCCGAGTCTCGTTTCTCAGATCACCAGCAGGCTGAGGCCGCCCGCCTCGACCCCGAGGAACTGGCGCGCCGCACCGATCGCGTCCAGGCCTACGATAGGCAGACCCAACGCCTACAGGACCGCGCCCAGTCCCCAGAGGTCCTCACCGGAGAACGGCTCACAGCCGAGGGAACGCCCGATCCCGGAGCCGCGGCCGTGACGGAGGCACAGGAAGCAGCAGAGGCCCGACGCCAAGATCATGAGGCGGCCCGGATGGATCGGCACGCCTTCGACCGACTCCGCACCGCCGTGCAGCGCACGGCCTCCCAACTGCGCAGCAGTCTCACCGCCCAGCAGCAGCTGGCCGAGGATCAGCGTCTGCGGGCGGAGCTGGCAGCCACACTCAACGGGACCGGACCGGAAAACACCCGCAGCATGACACTGACCAGCTACGTGCTCGCGGCCCGGTTGGAACGGGTCGCCGAGGCGGCGACTCGGCACCTCCAGACCATGTCGGACGGGCGGTACCGGCTCAGTCATGATGACACCGAATCAGGGCGTGGCCGGTTGGGACTGGAGCTGAAGGTCCACGATGAGCACAGCGATGTTGAACGTCCCACCTCTTCACTCTCCGGTGGAGAGACGTTCATGGCTTCCCTGGCGATGGCCCTGGGCCTGGCCGAAGTGGTCCAGTCTGAAGCCGGTGGCATCGGGTTGGACAGCCTGTTCATCGACGAGGGGTTCGGCTCTCTGGACGAGGAAACCCTTGAACATGTGATGAGTGCCCTGCACCGGCTGCAGGGCGAGGGCCGTCGGGTGGGGGTGGTCAGCCACGTCACCGAGATGCACCGGGCGATCCCGACCCAGCTGCGGATCGACAGTGGTCCCGGCGGCTCCACTACGCGAGCGGTCCTGCCGGTCAGCGGCTGAGAAACTCCACCACAGAACGCTTATACACCTGGGAGGTCAGCACGTTGACGTGGTTGCGGTCCGGCACCGAGACGAACTCCGAGACGGTGCCCGCGCCGCGGAGAAGATCGGTCAGCTCCGCAGCGTCGGCGGCGATTCGGTCCTGTTCTCCGGCGACCACCAACGTCGGAGAACCGGGGACCGAGGCGGACGGGGCATAAGGCTCCTCGGCGAGGCTCAGCAGCAGCTCCACCGCGTGGGGCACGTGCTGGCCGGGCAGCGCGGCGGCGGTGGGGATCACTGCCCGGGTCATCTCATGGGTGGGCAGCTCGCCGGTGCGGTACCACCGGCGAGCCTGCTGGGCGTCCAGGGCGCCGATGCGGTCGGTGGCGGGAGCGCCGCCCATGACCAGGGTCGAGATCAGTTCCGGCCGGGCGGCGGCGAGCTCCCAGCAGAGTCGGGAGCCCAAGGAATAGCCGTGGAGCTCGACCGGGCCCAGATCATCCAGCTGATCCGCCAGCTCAGCGGTGAGGTCCTCGCTGCGCAGACCACGTGGATCAACATCACCGGAGTCCCCATGGCCGGGCAGGTCGACGCAGAGCACACTGCGTTGAGTGCCCATCAGTGGGGCGATCCACCCGGTCTTGACCCAGTTGTACTGAGTGGAGGAGCCGAACCCGTGCACCAGCACCACCGGTGGAGCCTGCGGCGTGCGGTGCTGCCAGGTGTGCAGCGTGAGACCACCGGCGGTGCGTCGCGAGGTACGGGCCTCAGGCTGGGTGCGGGAGCCCTGGAGAGCGGGCATCGAACTCAGACGTCGAGCTGCAGGGACCGGCGTGTGGCTGCTGCGACCTCGTCGAGCAGGGCTGGCTCGTCGTTGAGGACGTGCCCGTAGGAGGGGACCATCTCGCGCAGCCGGGGGGTCCAGCCGGAGATCTGAGCGGGGAAGCACCGTTCCAGCAGTCGCAGCATGATCGACGGCGCAGTGGAGGCGCCCGGGGAGGCGCCGAGCAGGCCGGCGATGGTGCCGTCGGCGCCGGTGACCAGTTCAGTGCCGAACTGCAGCACACCCTTGCCCTTGTCGTCCTTCTTCATGACCTGGACGCGCTGACCGGCGGTGATCATCTCCCACTCGTCAGCATCGGCCTGCGGGTAGAACTCATGCAGGGCTTCCATCTTCTGCTTCTGCGACTTTGTGATCTCCTTGAGCAGGTAGGTCACCAGGTCCGTGTTGTGGGCCCCGACCTGCATCATCGGCAACAGGTTGTGCGGCCGTACGGAGAACGGCAGGTCGGTCAGGGAGCCGTTCTTGAGGAAGTTGGTGGAGAAACCGGCGTAGGGGCCGAACATCAGTGTGCGCCGCCCCTCGACGAACCGGGTGTCCAGATGCGGCACCGACATCGGCGGTGCCCCGACCGAGGCCAGTCCGTAGACCTTGGCGTGGTGCCGCTGGGCCACTGCCGGGTCCGTGGTCCGCAGGAACTTCCCGGAGACGGGGAAGCCGCCGAAGCCGCGGATCTGGGGGATGCCGGAGGACTGCAGCAGACCCAGCGCCCCGCCACCGGCCCCGACGAAGACGAACCGCGCCGAGACCCGGCGTTTCTCACCGGTGGACTTGTTCTTCACGGAGACGTCCCAGCGTCCGTCGCCGCCGCGGCGCAGCCCGGAGACCTCATGGTTGAAGTGCAGGTCCGTGCCGGCCTCGCCCAAGTAGCGGATCAGCTGGCGGGTCAGGGCGCCGAAGTCGACATCGGTGCCGGCCTGGAACTTCGAGGCGGCCACCGGCTGGCTGTCATCTCGGCCCTCGGTGAGCAGCGGTGCCCATTCGGCGATGGTCTCGAGGTCTTCACTGTGCTCGATGTCGGCGAAGAGCGGCTGGGTGCGCATCGCCTCGTAGCGGTCCCGCAGGTAGGCCGTGTTCTTCTCGCCCCAGACGAAGGAGATGTGGGGGAGAGCGTTGATGAAGCTGCGCGGGGAGCCCAGGGTCTTCTGCTCCACCCAGTGCGACCACAGCTGACGCGAGACGTGGAACTGCTCGTTGATGCCCTGGGCTTTGACGGTGGAGATCGTGCCGTCCGCACCTCGCGGTGTGTAGTTCAGCTCGCACAGGGCTGCGTGTCCGGTGCCGGCGTTGTTCCACGGGTCCGAGGATTCCTCGCCCGCCTGGTCCAGCGTCTCGAAGAGCCCCACCGACCAGTCCGGTTCCAGCTCCTGGAGCATTGCGCCGAGGGTGGCCGACATGATGCCGCCGCCGATGAGGACGACGTCGTAGCGGTGCCCGTCAGTGTTCGAGGATGCGTCGGCCACAGGGATCTCCTTGCCTAGTTCTCGCTCAGGGGCCGCCTCTGGATGCCGGCGACCACGTCATGACTCTACCCCTGCCCGTAAGGGCCGATGAAATCACTCATGGCGGTGCTGCCGCACCGCCGCGAGGCGCCAGCGCACGCCGCTCCCGGTCACACCGCGCCCCACCGGTCACCCTGCGCACCCCGGCCACACCGACACATCCTGGTGCGGTCCTCAGTCAGCGGCGGATATCTCGGAAGAGCTCGTGCAGCACCGGAGACATCGGGTAGTCGGAGATCTCACGGCCCAGGGCCAGTCCGGAGATCGGATAGGCCACGGGCAGGGCTGGTAGGTCCTCAGAGACATGCTCGGCGATCTCTCGGTAGAGCTCCGTACGCCGTTCCTCCGAGGAAGTTCTCCGTGCCCGGTCGATCAGCCGGCGCACCGTGGCGGAGTCGTAGTTGAACTCCTCGGTCTGGCGCCCGAAGAGAGGGCCGAGGAACGAGTTCGCGGAACGGTATCCGCCGTTGCGTCCCAGCAGATGCAGCGCACGGGCGTCATCGTTGAGCAACGTCTCCAGGTAGTCGTCCTCCCAGGCCACCGGTTTCGGTTCGATGACCAGACCCGCGGCGGTGAGATCTGCGGCGATGGCCGCGTAGATGGCTTCCGGCCGTGGCAGATAGCTGCGGGTGGCGTGCATCGGATAGTAGAACCGCAGCGGCTCGCCGTCGTAGCCGGCCTCCTCGAGCAGCTGCTCGGCCTCGGTCGGGTCATAGCCGTAACGCTCCACCGCCTCGGACTGGACGCCAAGCGCCGGCGGGGTGAACTGGTGGGCGGTGCGCGTGCCGTCGAGGAAGAACCGATCCACCAACGGGGTGCGATCGATGGCGTGGGCTACCGCCTGGCGCATGCGGAGGTCGTCGAGCACCGGGTGGTTGAGGTTGAAACCGATGTAGAGCACGGAGAACGGATCACGTTGCAGGATC
This sequence comes from Nesterenkonia aerolata, assembly GCF_031470965.1. Lineage (NCBI taxonomy): Bacteria > Bacillati > Actinomycetota > Actinomycetes > Micrococcales > Micrococcaceae > Nesterenkonia > Nesterenkonia aerolata. The sequence continues at coordinate 78,754 of NZ_JAVKGR010000008.1, forward strand.
AGCCGCCCGGACTGGACCAATGGGCGCAGATTGTCTGCGGTGATGTAGTCGTAGACGTCGAGACGCCCGCGCTGCAGCTCACGCAGCCGGTCGAAGGACCGGGGCAGTGCGCGGACCTCGACGCGGGAGATCTCCGGTGCGCCGTCCCAGTAGTCCTCGAACGCCTCGAGTGCGATCTCCGACCCTTCGCTGTCCTCGCTGGGCATCCATCGGTAGGCTCCGGTGCCCACTGGGCGGCGGGAGACGAGCCCCGGGTCAGTATCGGAGAGGACCTCGGGGGAGGCGATGCTGAAGGCGGGCATCGTCAGCGCCTGAGGCAGATAGACGATCGGTTCGTTCAGCGTCAGGATGACGGTGCGCTCGTCCTCGGCCTCTACAGAGTCCATCATGCAGGCCGGATCGTCGAGGAACCCGCCGAAGACGGAGACGAAGGCAAGGGTGGGGGAGCGTTCGATGTTGCCCTGTCCGTAGAGCTGGTCCAGGCGTCCCCATCGCTCGATGTTGGCCACCACGGCGGCGGCGTCGCAGGTGGTGCCGTCGTGGAAGAGGACCCCGTCGCGCAGGGTGAAGGTGTAGCGCAGACCGTCGTCCGAGACGTCCCACTCCTCGGCCAGCAGAGGGGCCGTGGAACCGGTGTCCCGGTCCACGCCGAGCAGGGTCTCGAAGATCTGCCGGCAGACCCGCTCGGTCTCGGTGTCCACGGAGAGAGCCGGGTCCAGAGAGGTCGGTGCCGAGACCCCTGCGATGACTAAAGGAGGGTCCTGCTCCGCGTCATCGGAAGCTAGGACGGTGCCGTTCGTCGGCTGTCCCGGTAGCGTCATTGTGGTCACCGCGCCGAGCCCGACGGCGGAGCTGACGCCCAGCATCGTCCTGCGGGTCATCGGTTCGCTCATGCGGGCTCCTGCGCCGAGGTGGGGCCGGTGATCTGTGGTGCGGGCGGGGGGACTTGAACCCCCACGTCAAAGACACTGGAACCTAAATCCAGCGCGTCTACCAATTCCGCCACGCCCGCTCCAGGCCGCAGCTCTGCGGCGCGGCACACCAGTCTACCGCAGGGCATCGGGTGTTTCGTCGGGACTTTCGCCCAGTGCAGCACCCGGAGGCGTGATCTCACGATATCGGCCCCGGCTGACACACAGCGGTGTCACGGGATGGGATCAGGCACCGAGCTTCTGACGCAGCCGAGCCACGTGACCGGTGGCCTTGACGTTGTACTGCGCCAGTTCCACGGCACCGTTCTCATCGACCACCACAGTGGAGCGGATGAGTTCTTCGGTGACGCGGCCGTAGTTCTTCTTCTCGCCCCAGGCGCCGTAGGACTCCGCGACGGCGTGGTCCTCGTCGCTGAGCAGCGGGAAGGTCAGGCCCTCATCCTGGGTGAACTTCTCGAGTTTGGCCACCGGGTCGGGGGAGATACCGAGCACGGTATATCCGGCGGCGTGCAGGGAGTCCAGCGAATCGCGGAAGTCACAGGCCTGAGTTGTGCACCCGGGGGTGGCTGCCTTGGGGTAGAAGTAGACGATCACCTTCTGTCCGCGCAGACCGCTGAGGGTGACGCTGCGTCCGGTCGCGTCCTGGAGGGAGAAATCCGGCGCGGCATCGCCGGTCTCGAGACGTGCGTTCATGCTGGTGGCTCCTTGCGTCGGGTCCTGTTCCCTGGGGTGAGTGCTGTGCTGAGTCCTGGGTACCTGTTCCACTGTAGGGCCTGGGCGGCCGTCGGGGGCGGGAAGCTGACTCATCGGTGTTATGGCTGGTAGTAGACCGGGGAGTCCGGCCCCAGCGGCAGATCGAGCCACATCCACCCCATCGTCATCGCCGTCCAGGCCAGGACGAACGCCACCGAATACGGCAGCATCGTGGCGACCAGCGAGCCGATGCCGATTCGGCGGTCGTACTTCTGCGCCACGGCGATGATCAGGGCGAAGTAGGTCATCAGCGGGGAGAGGATGTTCGTCGAGGAGTCAGCCACGCGGTAGGCCGCCTGGGTGAACTCCGGGGAGATGCCCAGCTGCATCATGATCGGCACCATCACCGGTGCGAGCATGGCCCACTTCGCCGAGGCCGAGCCGACGAACAGGTTGACCAGGGACACGAAGAGGATCAGCGCCAGGATCAGCGGGACGCCGGTGAGGTTGATCGAGTCGAGGAAGTCTGCGCCGACCACGGAGAGCAGCAGGCCGAGGTTGGACTCGGCGAAGTAGGCGATGAACTGGCCTGCGGTGAAGGCCAGGACCAGGAACACCGCCATTCCGGCCAGCGTCTTGGAGAGCTGGTCCACGACGTCCGTGTCGTTGCGGATGACCTTGGTGGTGATGCCGTAGACCAGGCCGGGGATGAAGAACGCGATGATGATCACCACCACCAACGAGTCCATGAACGGGGACTGGATGACCTCCCCGCCCTCTCCGCGCAGCAGTCCGTTCTCCGGGACGATCAGCAGCGCCAGCAGCGCCAGCGTGACCACCAGGGAGATACCGGCGGCGATCATGCCCTTCTTCTCCAGGCGAGTGATCGTCACCGCATCCTCCCCGTCCTCGATCACCCCGGAACCGGTCCAGCGGCCCAAGCGCGGTTCGACGATGAACTGGCTGACCAGGGTGCCGACCACGGTGAGCAGGAACGTCGAGGCGATGATGAACCAGTAGTTCATCGCTAGGTTCATCCCGTCGGCGTACTCGGGGTTGACCGTCGCGGCGGCCTCGATGGTCAGCTCGCCGAGCATGACGTCGGTGCCCGAGAGCAGCAGATTCGCGCTGAAGCCCGCGGAGACACCGGCGAATGCGGCGGCGATCCCGGCCAAGGGATGCCGCCCCAGCGCGACGAAGAGGATGGCCGCCAGGGGAGGCAGCACCACGTACCCGGCGTCGGAGGCCACCGAGGACATCACTCCGGCGAACACGATGCCGGCGGTGACCAGGAACTTCGGCACCGAGAGGATGAAGGACCGCAGCAGCGTGCCGATCAGCCCCGACTGCTCCGCCATACCGATGCCGAGCATGGTCGCCAGCACCACGCCCAGCGGGGCGAAGCCGATGAAGTTGTCCACCGCAGAGGTGAACATCCATTCCACGCCCTCGGCGGAGAGGAGGTTGAACACCTCGATGCGACCACCCTCGAGGGGGTCCTCCGCACTCACGCCCAGCTGCGAGAGCAGCCAGGAGAGGACGACGACGAACACCGCCAACAGGGCGAAGAGGGTCGCCGGATGGGGCAGCTTATTGCCGGCGAACTCGACGAGGTCGAGGAAACCCTGCAGGAGGCCGCGACGGCGATGCTGGCCGTTGGGTGCGCTGTCTGCTGTCCGGTCCTTCGTGGTGTCTGCCTCCGTGCTCTCTGCCTCGGTCAGGCGCGACGATCCGGTCTCAGACGTCAGGTGCTCGTCGCGCTCATCCGGTGTTCTGCTCATCGGTGCGGTACTCCCCAGGGTTCCTCCGCGGGCTGGTTATGCCCGTCTGTGAGGAGGCAGTCTACGTCACGCTGGGTTCGCCGCTCCCTCGGTGTGTCCTCGGTGTGGGTGCGTGAGGCTGGGGGAGGCGCGGCACATGATCTCTGCCACAACAGCCTGCTGACGGGGTGATCTGAGTTGTGACCCCTGGTCGCCGGTGCTAGAGTGATCTGTCGTTGCGCTGAGCGTGCGGCATTTTCCGATGGGCCTCTAGCTCAACTGGCAGAGCACTTGACTCTTAATCAATAGGTTCCGGGTTCGAGTCCCGGGGGGCCCACCACATCAGGTGACCCCGTCTCCACACCAGGAGGCGGGGTTTCGTCGTTAACACCGGTGATGTGCTGAAGGGGCTCACCTGTCTGGGGCGTGGTCACTGCGAGGCTTTGATTTCGGCGGCCTAGGCGCGGACTTCTTGGTCGAAGTTCAGGCACAGCCAGTCCTCACCTGTAGTGGTCTCCGGAGTCCACGCGAGGGCGCCTCCTTCGGCGGGTGCGATGAGTGTGCGCACGGTGGTGTGTGGGGTCTGTCAGATCGTGCCGATCAGGCGGTGGTCGGGGTCGGAGACTCCGTCGGCGCCTTCATGGAAGCATGTCGGTCCGGCCTGGGCGCCGGTGGTGTAATCGGTGAGCTCGCCGTCCGGTGACGGTCGCAGCCACATCGCCCGGGTGCCGTCCCATGCCTCGGCGCAGTCCCGGTTGGCCTGCTGGGCTGGTGCCGAGCCGCTCTCTCCATCGGCGAGTATCGCGGCGACGTCGAACTCACCCTCGAGGTGCTCGTCTCGGCCGTTGGGAAGTCGAGTCTGGCGATCGTTGAGTTCGTCGTCGGTGTATTCCGTCGGCCACCAGGTCAGGTGCTCGACGTCCTCTCGGTCCTCGGTGCGCTCCACGGTGTAGACCCCGTCGTGATATTCCGCTTCTTCTTCCTTCTGGAGTTGCTCCTGTTCGTGGCCGGAGAGACCCTCGGCGGAGGAGCCCTGGCCGGGTGGGGTGTCCTCAGCCTCCGAAGTGCTGTCTGATGAGTCCTCGGAGTCAGTGGTACATCCGCTGCTCAGCAGTGCGAGCAGGGCCAGCGATGCGGTGGTCAGCATGGTGCGCGTGATGATGACCGTCTCCTTTCATGGTTCCTCGGGTCCTACACGCGGTGGTGGTACTTCTTCTGTGCGGCCTGGGGGCTGACTCCCAGGGCGATTCCGATCTCCAGCCAAGTGATGCCTCGATGCCGGGCGTCGATCACCGCCTGGTCCACCTCTTGCTGGGCGCGATCGCCCAGGTGGACCGCAGCGCGTATCTTCGCGGTGGCGGCGGGTGTACGGGACTGCGCGGGGTTGACGTCGATGCTTTCTTCGAACCGCTTCGCAGCCTGTTCAGGGGTGAGGTGCTGAGTAGTGCTCATCTGCTTCCCCATCATCGCAGCACCGTAAGGGGCTCGGCGCATCGCACCGGCGAGCCGTCCTCACTCGCGGGGATTCGTCGGTGACCGACCCCTCACGGTATTGTGGCCCAGTCCGTGCCGTGCGGCAGGAACCGGCATCCTCGCAGATGCCGGAACGGGGTGTGGCGCAGTTTGGTAGCGCGCGCGCTTTGGGAGCGTGAGGTCGCAGGTTCAAATCCTGTCACCCCGACTGCGGCCGCCTATCGGTCCGCGGCACAACAGATCAGTCGTCTTTCCCTATTCAGGAGCCCTACGTGGTCAAGAGCACCGTCGAAAATCTGAACCCGACTCGAGTCAAGCTCACGGTCGAGGTGTCTGCCGAGGAGCTGGAGCCGAAGATCAAGGCCGCCTATAAGTCCATCGCGGAGCAGGTTCAGGTGCCCGGCTTCCGCAAGGGCAAGGTGCCGGCCCCGATCATCGACCAGCGGATCGGCCGCGAGTACGTCATCCAGACTGCCATCAACGACGGTCTGCAGGAGTTCTACCAGCAGGGCCTGGCCGAGGCCGAGGTCGAGCCGCTGTCCCGTCCCGAGGTCGAGGTCGACGAGATCCCGGACCCGAAGACCAACGAGGGCGTGCTGCGCTTCTCCGGCGAGCTGGACATCAAGCCCGAGGTGGAGCTGCCCGAGTACTCCGGCCTCGAGGTCGAGGTCGAGTCCCGCACCGCCGACGACGAGGCCGTGCAGAAGCAGCTCGATGAGCTCCGCGGCCGCTTCGGCACCCTCGTCGACGTCGAGCGTCCGGCGGCGAAGGACGACTTCGTCTCCATCGACCTGGTTGCCACTATCGACGACGAGCAGGTGGACTCCGCCGAGGGCCTGTCCTACCAGGTCGGCGCTGGGACCATGCTGGAGGGCATCGATGAGGCTCTGGAGGGTCTCTCCGCCGGCGAGGACGCGACTTTCGAGACCACGCTCAGCGGCGGCGAGCACTCCGGTGAGGCCGCCTCGGTGAAGATCACCCTGCAGGGTGTCAAGGAGCGTGAGCTGCCCGAGGCCGACGACGAGTTCGCCCAGATGGCCTCCGAGTTCGACACCATCGACGAGCTCATGGAGGACCTGCGCTCGAAGGCCGAAGAGGAGGTCGTCGTCGAGCAGGGCGTCGAAGCTCGAGACAAGGTGCTCGAGAAGCTGCTCAGCCTCGTCGAGGTCCCGGTTCCGGAGTCGGTCGTGGAATCCCAGGTGGAGCAGCACTTCTCCCAGGGCGGGCACAACGCCGGTGACGACCACGACACCGACGAGCACCGCTCGGAGATCGAGGAGCAGACCCGCGAGGCGTTCCGCAACGAGATCGTGTTGGACCTGGTCGCTGAGCGTGAGGAGATCGGCGTCGATCAGAACGAGCTGATCGAGTACATCGTCTCCACCGCCTCCCAGTACGGTATGGAGCCCAACCAGTTCGCCCAGATGCTCGACCAGGCCGGTCAGGTGCCGATGATCATGGGCGAGGTCCGCCGCCGCAAGGCGCTGGCCAAGGTCCTCGAACTGGCCGTGGTCAAGGACACCGACGGCAACGACGTCGACCTCTCCAGCTTCGTCACCCCCGAGGGTGATGACGAGGACGCTGAGGGTGCGGACGCCGAGGGCGTTGCCGAGGAGCAGGCCGAAGAGTCCGTCGAGGCGCAGGAGGCCGAGATGGCCGAAGCCGAGGCTCCGGAGCAGGACGCCGACGAGCACAAGTGACCCCTGTGCGCAGCTGAGCAGCGCATGATGAGGCGGGGCCGGGATCGTGATCAGCGATCCCGGCCCCGCTCGTCTCTGCCGAGTCCTCACCCACCCTGCGCCAACAGCGAACAGTGCCGGTCTCGCCCTGATCATCACGGCCTCACACAGTAATGTCGTGACAGAACCGCGGACCTCAGTACACGTGAGTGGAGGAACTTCCATGACGGATAACCAGCCCAGCATGACGACGGTGGATCCGGCGTCGCGCGAGGACTACATCTACAACAGGCTCCTGAAGGAGCGGATCATCTGGCTGGGTTCGGAGGTCCGTGACGACAACGCCAATGCGATCTGCTCGCAGATGCTGCTGCTCTCCGCCGAAGACCCTGAGCGGGACATCTACCTGTACATCAACTCACCGGGCGGTTCGGTGACCGCCGGTATGGCCATCTACGACACGATGAAGTTCATCCCGAACGACGTCGTCACCGTGGCCACCGGGCTGGCGGCCTCGATGGGGCAGTTCCTGCTCTCCTCCGGCACGCCGGGCAAGCGCTTCGCCACCCCGCACGCCCGTATCCTGATGCACCAGCCCTCCGGCGGTATCGGCGGCACCGAGTCGGATGTGCGGATCCAGGCACAGCTGATCCAGCACATGAAGCAGGTCATGGCCGAGCTGACCGCTGAGCAGACCGGGCAGGACCTCGAGACCATCCTCAACGACAACGCCCGTGACAAGTGGTTCACCGCTGAGGAGGGCCTGGAATACGGCTTCTTCGACAAGATCGCCGAGCGCTCCTCCGCCGTCTCCGGCGGCGGGGGCGTCTGATGATCCCCGGCCAGCGAGACGACGCCCACAGGACCACAGGAGCTGAATCCATGCATTTCGACCCCTCTCAGACCGCGCCGGAGATGCCTTCGGCCCGCTACATCCTCCCGCAGTTCGAGGAGCGCACCCCCTACGGCTTCAAGCGTCAGGACCCCTACGCGAAGCTCTTCGAGGACCGGATCGTCTTCCTCGGCAGCCAGGTCGATGATGCTTCCGCCGATGACATCATGGCCCAGCTGCTGGTGCTGGAGTCGATGGACTCCGAGCGGGACATCACCCTCTACATCAACTCTCCCGGCGGTTCCTTCACCGCGATGACCGCCATCTATGACACGATGCAGTTCATCCGCCCCCATGTGCAGACCGTCTGCCTGGGCCAGGCCGCCTCGGCGGCTGCTGTGCTGCTGGCCGCCGGAACTCCGGGCAAGCGCCTGGCACTGCCCAACGCTCGGGTGCTGATCCACCAGCCGGCCATGGGTGGCCAGCGCGGGACGGCCACAGACCTGCAGATCCAGGCTGACGAGGTGCTGCGCATCCGCCAGTGGATGGAGCAGATCCTCGCCGAGCACACCAAGAAGACTCCACAGGAGATCAGCGACGACATCGACCGCGATAAGTTCCTCTCGGCCGCACAGGCCGAGGAGTACGGCCTGGTCGATGAGGTGCTGAACTCGCGCAAGCTGCCCGTCTGAGGGTCTGTGACACGATGAGAGGCCCGCTCTGCGGGTCCGGTGCGGCGTCGACGTCGGTAACTCTCCGGCGTCGACGCCGTCTCTGTGTCATACCCCTGGAGTACTCTGGAGTGGTCCCGCACAAGACGCCGAGTCCGTCTGCCTGAGGAGAAAAGCACGCATGGCACGCATTGGTGAGAGCGCAGATCTGCTCAAATGTTCTTTCTGCGGCAAGAGCCAGAAGCAGGTCCGCTATAAGCTCATCGCAGGTCCCGGAGTGTACATCTGTGATGAGTGCATCGAGCTGTGCAACGAGATCATCGAGGAGTACCTCAACGAGGTCCAGGAGCCCGATGACTTCGAGCTGCCCACCCCCCGGGAGATCGCGTCCTTCCTGGACGAATACGTGGTGGGGCAGGACAAGGCGAAACGTCTGCTGGCCGTCGCCGTGCACAACCACTACAAGCGCATCCAAGCCACGGGCTCGGCGGCGAAGACCACTTCCTTGGAGAAGGGGCCGCTGGATGACGTCGAGATCGGCAAATCCAACATCCTGATGATCGGTCCCACCGGTTCCGGCAAGACCTACCTCGCCCAGTCGCTGGCCAGGAAGCTGCAGGTGCCCTTCGTCGTCGCCGATGCCACCTCGTTGACTGAGGCCGGCTATGTGGGCGAGGACGTCGAGAACATCCTGCTGAAGCTGATCCAGGCCGCCGACGGCGACATCAAGAAGGCCGAGCAGGGCATCATCTACATCGACGAGATCGACAAGATCTCCCGGAAGTCGGAGAACCCCTCCATCACTCGGGACGTCTCCGGCGAGGGCGTTCAGCAGGCGCTGCTGAAGATCCTGGAGGGTACTGTGGCCTCGGTGCCCCCGCAGGGCGGGCGGAAGCATCCGCAACAGGAGTTCATGCAGATCGACACCTCCAATGTGCTCTTCATCGTGGCCGGTGCCTTCGCCGGTTTGGAGGAGATCATCGGCTCGCGCGCCGGGCGCAAGGGGATCGGTTTCGGTGCTCCGCTGAATACGATCAGCCGGGCTGAGGTCAGCTATGCCGACGTCGAGCCGGAGGACCTCCACAAATTCGGCTTGATTCCTGAGTTCATTGGCCGGCTGCCGGTTGTGGCCACCGTCGAGGATCTCGATCAGGACGCCCTGGTCAAGATCCTCACCGAACCGCGCAATGCGCTGCTGAAGCAGTACCAGAAGATCTTTGCCCTGGATGGTGTGGATCTCGAATTCGATGAGGGTGCGCTGCAGGCCGTCGTCGAGCAGGCTGAAGCGCGGGGGACCGGGGCGCGTGGACTGCGTTCCATCCTTGAAGGTGTGCTGCATCCCATCATGTTCGAGCTGCCCGGCCGTGATGACATCGCCCAGGTGACCATCACTGCCGAGGTGGTCCGTGACGGTGCCGAGCCGGAGATGCTCAGCCGCACTGAGGCGAAGAAGCTGCGCAAGAAGTCTGCCTGAGCCGCTGAACTGCGGTTTTCTGTGCGCCACAGCATGCCTGCTTAGGTGCAGAGCCCGTCTCTCCTATAGAGTGAGTCCACTCGAATCGTGACGATAGTCACTCGCTGCGAAGATGAGGCGGGGCACCGGCATCACCGGCCGGTGCCGGAGAGGGTGGACGCATGGGAAGAACACGGTCCCACGGGTTCCGACGGCGCAGCAGCGCCGTCCTCGGAACCGCCGTAGCCGCCGGGCTGCTGCTCAGCGCCTGCGGAACCGATGACGGCCCTCCGGTGCTGACCTGGTATATCAACCCGGACGACGGCGGCCAGGCCGCCATCGCCGAGAAGTGCTCCGAAGAGGCCGACGGCGACTACCGGATCCAGACCTCCCTGCTGCCCCAGGATGCGCCTTCACAACGGGAGCAGCTGGCACGCCGTCTGGCCGCCGGAGACTCATCACTGGACATCATGAGCCTGGACCCGCCCTTCATCCCGGAGTTCGCTGAGCCGGACTTCCTGGCACCGGTTCCCGATGACGTCGCTGACGCCACGACTGAGGACACGCTCGACGGCGCGCTGGCCGGTGCGATGTGGGATGACGAACTCGTCTCGGTCCCCTTCTGGGCGAACACCCAGATCCTCTGGTACCGGGAATCGGTGGCCGAAGAAGCTGGGTTGGATATGGACCAGCCGGTGACCTGGGATGAGCTCATCGCTGCCGCCGAGGATACCGACACGCTGCTGGGCATCCAGGGCATCCAGGCAGAATCGGCCACTGTCTGGCTCAACGCCCTCTACGAGTCTCAGGGCGAGCAGATCCTGCCCGATCCCACGCTGAGCTCCGATGAGATGGAGACCGCGCTGGATTCCGAAGCCGGGGCCAAGGCGGCTGAGATCATGAGCACCATCGGGGAGGAGGGGCTCGGCGGTCCGGGTGTCTCTGCGATGGACGAGAACCAGTCGATGTTCCTCTTCCAGGGCGACAACGGCTCCTTCATGGTCAACTGGCCCTTCATCTGGACGGCGACGCAGGCTTCCGTCGAGGACGGCACCGTGGATCAAGAGGTGCTCGATGACATCGCCTGGGCCCAGTATCCACGAGTCGACGAAGACACTGAATCGGCCCCTCCCCTCGGCGGCATCAACCTCGGCGTCGGGGCCGACTCGGAGCACCCGGACCTGGCCTGGGATGCGGTGGAGTGCATCGTCTCCCCGGAGAACCAGGTCGAGTACTTCATCACCAACGGCAACCCGCCCTCCTCGGCGGAGGCTTTTGAGGATGAGCAGGTCCAAGAGACCTACCCGATGGCAGATGTCATCGCCGAGTCGCTGGACGCCGCCGCGCCGAGGCCGCAGACGCCCTATTACTCGGACATCTCCCAGATCATCCAGGAGCGTTACACCCCGCTCTCGAGTGTGAACCCGGAGCGCACCCCGGAGTCCACAGACGACTACGTCAAGCAGGTCCTCAGAGGGGAGCGGCTGCTGTGAGCAAGCTCAGTACAGAGACACAGAAGATGCGCATCCTCGAAGCCGGTGAGGAGAGTGTCCGGCCCAAGAAGTCCGCCCGGGCACGCGCTGAGGCCCGGCTCGGATGGCTGATGGCGGGCCCGGCGTTCCTCATCATGCTCTCGGTGACGGCGTATCCGATCGCCCAGGCGGTCTACGAATCGCTGTTCTCGCACCGCCTGACCGAGCCGGATGCCCGAGAGTTCGTCTTCCTCGGCAACTACGTGACGATCTTCAGCGACGGAGTGTTCTGGTCAGCCTTCGCGGTGACCGTACTGGTCACAGTGATCACCGTCGCCGTCGAACTCGTCCTCGGCTTCGCCCTGGCGCTGATCATGCATCGGGCGCTGAGGGGCCTGCGCGGCACTCTGCGCACTGCGATCCTGGTGCCCTACGGGATCATCACGGTGGTCTCGGCCTTCGCCTGGTACTACATGTTCGACATCAACACCGGCTACATCAACGAGTGGTTCGGGTGGCTGCCGGGGATCAACTCCGACCTCGACTGGTTCTCGAACTTTGCCACCGCCATCACCGTGATCATGGCCTCGGAGATCTGGAAGACCACCCCCTTCATCGCGCTGCTGCTGTTGGCCGGACTGGCGCAGGTGCCCGAGGAGATGGTCGAAGCCGCCAAAGTCGACGGGGCGACCTGGTGGCAACAGATGTCCCGGGTGGTGATCCCCCATATGAAGGCCGCCATCATGGTCGCGGTCCTGTTCCGCGCGCTGGATGCCTTCCGCATCTTCGACAACGTCTTCATCATGACTCAGGGTCAACACGGCACCAAGGTGCTCTCCATGTTGGCGTATGACACCTCGATCACTCGATTGGAGATCGGCATGGGCTCGGCACTCTCCGTGGTGCTCTTCGCCTGCGTGCTGCTCATCTGTGCGGTCACCGTCTGGGGCTTCAAAGTGGATCTGGCCTCCGGCACGGACCACCAGGACGCGGGGAAGGAGAAGTGATGGCCGCTCCCGGAGGAAACACCACCAAGATCAAAGCGGGCTGGGCGGTGCTCTTCGTCGTCACCTTGGTCTACGCGCTGTTCCCGGTCTTCTCGATTCTGATGACCAGTTTCAAGACCCCCGGCGACATCGCCTCCAATACGCTGCTGCCCTCCACCTGGACCTGGCAGAACTACGAGGAGATCTTCGTCGGAGGAGCGCAGACGCTCTTCCTCACCGCCCTGCGGAACTCGATCGGCATCACCCTCATCGCCACGGCCATCGCCGTGGTGCTGGCCACGTTGTGCGCCTATGCGGTGGCTCGGTTCGATTTCCCCGGCAAGAAGGTCATTTTGGCTTCGGCGCTGGCGGTCTCGATCTTCCCGGTGATCTCCGTGGTGACGCCGCTGTTCAACCTGTGGCGCGCTGTGGGTCTCTATGACACCTGGCTCGGTCTGATCATCCCGTACCTGTCGCTGACGCTTCCGCTGTCGATCTGGACGCTCTCGGCCTTCTTCCGGCAGATCCCCTGGGAGCTGGAAGCCGCCGCGCAGGTCGACGGCGCGACCCAGTGGCAGGCCTTCCGCAAGGCCATCGTCCCGCTGGCCGCTCCGGGAGTGTTCACCACCGCCATCCTGGCGTTCTTCATCGCCTGGAACGACTTCGTCTACGGCATCTCGCTGACCTCCACTGAGACGGCTCGGCCGGTCCCGGCCGCCCTGGCGTTCTTCACCGGTGCCTCACAGTTCGAGGAGCCGGCCGGTGCTATCTCAGCCGCCGCCATCGTGGTGACCGTCCCGGTGATCATCCTCGTCGTCCTCTTCCAGCGCCAGATCGTCTCGGGGCTGACCCAGGGGGCGGTGAAGGGATGAGGAACCCCTGTAGAACCAGCGGCCGTACAGCCGCACAGCAGCTTGTCATCGTCACGCACGCACCGGACGGCCGGTCAGAGATGAAGAGATGAGAGGGCCCGCAGCATGGCATCCATCGTTCTGAAGAACCTCGTGAAGAAATACGCCGACGGGTACCCGGCGGTCAACGACGTCTCCATCGACATCGAGGACGGCGAGTTCGTCATCCTGGTCGGGCCCTCGGGCTGCGGGAAGTCGACGCTGCTGCGGATGATCGTCGGGCTGGAGGACATCACCGAAGGCGACCTGATCATCGACGGCCAGCGGGTCAATGACATCGCACCCCGTGAGCGGGATCTGGCCATGGTGTTCCAGAACTACGCGCTGTACCCGCATCTCTCGGTGTTCGAGAACATCGCGTTCCCGCTGCGGCTGCAGAAGGGCCGGTTCTCCAAGAAGGAGATCACGGACAAGGTCAACGTCGTCTCGGAGATGCTTGAGCTCAACGAACATCTCAAGCGCAAGCCCGGCAACCTCTCGGGTGGTCAGCGCCAGCGTGTGGCCATGGGACGGGCGATCGTGCGTGAGGCCAAGGCATTCCTCTTCGACGAGCCGCTGTCCAACCTCGACGCCAAGCTCCGCGGCCAGATGCGCACCCAGATCTCTCAGCTGCAGCGGCGTCTGGGCACCACCTCGGTCTACGTCACCCATGACCAGGTCGAAGCGATGACGCTGGGGGACCGGGTTGCGGTGCTGAAGAAGGGGGAGCTGCAGCAGATCGCCTCACCTCGAGAGCTCTATGAACAGCCGGCGAACCTCTTCGTCGCCGGGTTCATCGGTGCCCCCTCGATGAACTTCCTTCCGTCCACCGTCAAAGACGGCAAGCTCTCCACTCCGGTGGGCGACTTCGACATCCCCGCCAGTCATCAGCAGGCCGGTCAGGGCCGAGACATCGTCCTCGCCGGGATCCGACCGGAGTTCTTCGAAGACGCGGAGACTCTGGAAGGCACCAAGCGGGACCGCGGCAGCCTGCTGGAGGTGGAGATCTCGCACACCGAATGGTTGGGCAATGAGCAGTACGTCTACGTCCACTACGAGATGGACAAGCGAGTGGAGGACACACTGCAGTCACTGGCCGAAGACATGGACGCCGACGAGACCCGCCCGGAGCTGGTCATCGCCGTCTCCCCGGAGTCCCAGCTGCGCGGTGGTGATCGCGCGACGATCTGGGTGGACGTCAGCCGCATCCACCTCTTCGATCCGGCAACCGGGGAGAACCTCACCCATGACCCCGAAGCCGGTGCCGAGCTGACGCGGCGTGCAGCAGATGAACGCCGCCGTGACGCTGAACGTGCTCAGCACCGCGGTCAGGAGGCCGCCGGGCAGAATTGACACCGCAGAACCGGCGCCGTAGGACTGCCCGACGGCGGCCTCCTGCCTCAGAGGTTCAGGCCTGAAGCCACGCGGTGGACTCGCCGGCGAGGCGACCGTCGACCAGCGGTGCTGAGCTCAGCAACACCTCACCGTCGGGCAGGTCAGCCGGCTCGGTGCCGAAGTTGGTCACGCAGATCCACCCGTTGGGTCTGATCAGGCCGAGCACGTCGGGACCAGTGTCCAGCCACTCCAGCTCCTCAGCCGTCTGCAACTCACGGCGCAGCCGCAGTGCACGCCGGTAGAGCGCCAGTGTGGAGTTCGGGTCCTCCTCCTGGCGGGAGACGGCATGCTCGGCGAACCACTGGGGCTGGGGAAGATGCGCGGTGGCCGGGCCGAAGCCGAAGGACGGACCGTCTGCGGTCCACGGCAGCGGTACCCGGCACCCGTCGCGGCCGACTTCAACGCCCTGATTGCGGAAGAACGTCGGGTCCTGCCGGTGGGCGTCAGGGATGTCGGCGACTTCATGCAGCCCGAGCTCTTCGCCCTGGTAGATATAGGCGCTGCCCGGCAGCGCCAGCTCGAAGAGGCTGGCCGCCCGGGCCCGACGCAACCCACGCTGGGCATCGAGCGTTGGCTCGGCCCCGCGGGCCAGAAGCCAGTCCACGCCGGCCTTCTCCTCGTGGTCGGCCTTCGGGGGCAGCCCGTAACGGCTGGCATGGCGGACGACGTCGTGGTTGGAGAGCACCCAGGTGGAGGAGGAACCGGCACGCGCGGAAAGTTCCAGATTGTCGGTGACCACCGCCCGGAACTGCTCGGCATCGAAATGGGCTTCGAGGAGGTCGAAGTTGAAGGCCTGGCCCAGGCCTTTCTCGCTCGCGTAGAGCGGACGGCGGTCTGCCCCCACCCATGCTTCCGCCACGGCGAAACGCGGCGGATCATATTCGTTGAACACCTCTCGCCATTCGGCATAGATCTCGTGGACCTCGTCACGGTCCCAGGTGGGGTGGGTGCCGTCCCAAGGAAGGCCGTCCAGTTCCGCCTGACTCGGCAGCACCTCGGGCAGCTCCTTGGCCAAGCCGTGGGCCACGTCGATGCGGAAACCGTCGACACCGCGGTCGGACCAGAACCGGATGGTCTGCTTGAAGTCTTCGTGGACCTCAGAGTTGTTCCAGTTCAGGTCTGGCTGTTCCTTCGCGAAGGTGTGCAGGTACCACTGTCCGTCGGGCACTTGGGTCCAGGCGGGGCCGCCGAAGATGGAGGTCCAATCTGCAGGGGGCAGCTCGCCATGTTCTCCGCGGCCGTCGCGGAAGATGAACCGCTCGCGCTCGGCGGAACCCGGGCCGGCCTCGAGTGCGGCGCGGAACCACTCATGGCGGTCCGAGGAGTGGTTCGGCACGATATCGGCGATGAGCCGGATCCCCGCACCGTGCAGAGCGGCGATCATCTCATCGAAGTCGTCCAGGGTGCCGATCTTGGGATCGACGTCGCGGTAGTCGTCGACGTCGTAGCCGCCGTCGGCCAGGGCCGAGGGGTAGAAGGGGCTCAGCCACACGGCGTCGATGCCGAGCTCGGACAGATACGGCACTCGGGCAGTGATGCCGCGCAGATCACCGATCGTGTTGCCGTCAGAGTCGGCGAAGGAGCGCGGGTAGATCTGATAGACCGCGGCCTGGCGCCACCACAACGGATCGAGCTCGGCATCACCGGCGGTCGAAGCGGCGGACTCGGGGGAGGGATGGGAGTTCTCGGTCACGGAGATCCTTTCGGTGCAGGAGGACGCCACGGGAAGATGTCATGGGGTGATGTCACCGGATGATGTCACGGCAAGACGTCAGGAGAGAACCTCACAGATGCGATGGCCAGTCCCACCACACCCTGCGGTGCGACTATTTCAGAATCGGGACGGGGATTCCATCGACGCCCCCGGTCGGCCCCGTCTGCGGCCTTCATCTCCGGTTCCCAGCCGGGATCGGCTATGCCGACTTCCTGGCATGGGTGCTAAGTTGTTCTGGAAGCATCTGTGACGTGTCACTCGTTCGATCCCGTCTCTGCAGATGCCTCCACCCATCCGATGACCAATCCGTCCGACGACGAAGAGCGGAGCACTGATCATGAGCACCATTCCGGCAGGTCTGCGGTACAGCGCTGAGCACGAGTGGATCGCTGAGGGCGAGTCCGAGGGTGTGGTGCGCGTGGGTATCACCGACTTTGCTCAGGACGCGTTGGGTGAGGTGGTCTACGTCGAGCATCCGGAGGTGGGGGGCACCGTCTCCGCCGGTGACGTCGTCGGCGAGGTGGAGTCCACCAAATCCGTCTCGGACATCTACGCGCCGGTCAGCGGTGAGGTCGTCGCCGTCAACGAGGCTCTCGAGGACGATCCCGGTGCGGTGAACTCTGACTCCTACGGTGCGGGGTGGCTCTTCGAGATCCGTCTCTCCGATGCCGGGGAGCTGGAACAGCTGCTCTCGGATGAGGACTACCGGAACCAGGTCGGCTGAGGCTTCCCGGCCCGCCGCCCCACCCGTTTTTCAGGAGAGGAGCTCGCTGTGACACAGTCACCCGGCACACCGGAGGAGAGCCGTCATATCGCGGAGACGACGAGCATCTCGTTGCCTCCTGCCGATGCCCGCAGCGCGACGCCGCATCTCACCGAGCAGGATCAGGAGGCGATCTCGGCGCTGCCTCAGGGCTCGGGGCTGCTGATCGCTCACACCGGGGCGAATCAGGGTGCCAGGTTCCTGCTGGACCGTCATGTCACCACTGCCGGCCGTCACCCGGACGCAGAGATATTCCTCGATGACGTCACCGTCTCCCGCCGTCACCTGATGTTCCACCGCGTGCCCGAAGGCTTCGAGATCGAGGATCTGGGCAGCCTCAACGGCACCTACGTCAACCACGATCGCGTCGACCGCTATGTGCTTCGCGCCGGAGACGAGGTCCAGATCGGCAAGTTCCGGCTGACCTTCT
This sequence comes from Nesterenkonia aerolata, assembly GCF_031470965.1. NCBI lineage: Bacteria > Bacillati > Actinomycetota > Actinomycetes > Micrococcales > Micrococcaceae > Nesterenkonia > Nesterenkonia aerolata. The sequence goes on from NZ_JAVKGR010000008.1 coordinate 95,897, forward strand.
ACGCCGGGCATAAGTGACCGTCTCAGGCCAGAACACGGCGTTCTCAGGCCAGAACACGGTGTCGACCGACACGCCCGAACAGCGGCTGAGTGCACGCGGGGTGTTCGCCCAGAGCCGAGCAGGGTATCCTATCGGCAGACGGCCCTGCCGTTTTGACCCATGCCCAGGAACCCAGGGAGGCGCAGCGCTGTGAGTGCCGCACCGATGAGACAGCCGGGAAACGGGTCCGCTGCGCCGGACCCGGCGTCTTCGCATGTCTTCACGATCTCCGAGGTGCTGCGTGAGCTCCACGGCGACTTTCCTGATCTGACCGCCTCGAAGCTGCGTTTCCTGGAAGAGCGCGACCTCATCACTCCGGCCCGGACAGCATCGGGCTACCGCAAGTACTGCGCCGCCGACGTCGAGCGCCTGCGCTTCATGCTGGGGCTGCAGCGTGATCGCTATATGCCCCTGGACGTCATCAAGAAGACGATGGACGCGCTGGACGCCGGTGAGCAGCCCGAGGAGCTGCCTGATGCCGCACCGGTGGGGCCGCGTGAAGTCACCACGGAGATGGCCGCACATCTCTCGGGCCGGTCCCGGCCGCTCAGCCGCAAGGAGTTACGCGCCCAGTCAGGTGCGACCCGCGGCATGCTGGACACGCTGGAGAACTTCCGCATCATCAAGGCAGACCGGGACGGCAACTACAGTCACCATGACCTCAAGGCGGTGCGCTCGGTGCGCGTGCTGGCACGCTACGGCCTCGAGCCGAAGCACCTGGTGAACATCCGGCGCTCGGCTGACAACGAGCTCGACCTCATCGGCCGAGCGATGGCACCGTACGCGGCCCGCAAGGATGCTGCCGCACGAGCCCGGGTCGCCGAGTCCTCCAAGGAGATGCTGGAGAACCTGCGCGATCTGCGCGACTCGATGATGGACGCGGCCGTGGAGTCCCTGGATCGCAGTTGAGGGCTGGGGGCCGAAAGGGTGCATCCGGCGCGTTGCCGGGGTACAGTGACCAGACAGGTCAGCATCGCCAGGGGCGCGGCCGGAGCGCGGTCACCGATCGTTCTTTCCGACACACCGCGCCGTGCGTGCGGATGTCGTTGACCCGGGCATCGCGGCGTTCTACCGTCGGTGCATAAGGGTCACCGCATGCGCCGCCCGCACTCTCGCATCACCGGATGAACATCTGATGATGGGGGTGGCGAGACTTCCCCCGGCGGGACCGCACCGAGGAGGGTACTACGTGAGTCTCGATTCCCGCGTCAGCGATGAGCAGGCGCAGCACGACGTCGACGCCGTGCAGCACTATGCGCCGCAGCAGCGTCTGTTCGACGACGGCCTGCCGGATCTCGACGAGGAGATGGGGTACCGAGGGCCGATCGCCTGTGCTGCCGCGGGCATCACCTACCGTCAGCTCGACTACTGGGCACGCACCAAACTCGTGCAGCCCTCCCTCCGCAACGCCAGCGGTTCTGGCTCCGCCCGGCTCTATTCCTTCCGCGACATCCTCGTCCTCAAAGTCGTCAAGCGCCTTCTGGACACCGGTGTCTCGCTGCAGCAGATCCGCAGTGCGATCGAGCACCTGCGTGAGCGCGGCGTCGATGACCTCGCCCAGATCACACTGATGTCTGACGGTGCCTCGGTCTACGAGTGCACCTCTGCCGACGAGGTCATCGACCTCGTTCAGGGTGGTCAGGGAGTCTTCGGCATTGCAGTGGGACGGGTGTGGCGTGAAGTCGAGGGCAGCCTCGCGGAGCTGCCCCGTGAGCGCACGGAATCGGAAGGCGGCTCGGACGCCGCCGTGCAGCCGGAACTTGCAGCCTTCGCGCAGCAGGATGAACTGGCCAAGATGCGCCAGCGCCGTCGCTCAGCCTCCTGAGTCGCTCAGGCTCTGTCCCTCCAGCAATCCTGACCGGACCCAAAGTCAGCTCTAGGTCAGCCCTGCGTCAGTTCTCGTCAGCTCTGCTGCGTCGGGACCAACTGCTCGAGCAGCTGGTTGAACGCCTCCGCCAGGTTCCGTGCCTGCTCACCGGGCCACTGATGCACCGGGTACGCTGCTCCCTGGATCTGCTGCCAGTACGGGTTCTCCTCCAGCACCGGTACGAGCAGATTGTCGTGATAGAGCCGTTCCATCTCGTAGAGCCGATACTCATGTTCGGTGGAGTCGGTGCGCACCCGGTTGACCACCACATGGGTGGCACCCAGCTGAGGATTGAACTCCCGGGAGAAGAGCGAGATGGCACGCATGGCCCGCTCAGTGCCCGCCACCGAGAAGAGGCTGGGCTCAGCCACCAACACCACCTGGTCTGCCGCGGACCACGCCATACGGGTCATCCCCGACAACGAGGGTGGGCAGTCGAGGAGCACCAGGTCATAGCCGCTCAGCCCGGTCAGCAGGGCACGAAGCCTGCGCAGATCCCGGGGCCGGATGTCCGGACGGTCGAAGGTCGAGGACATCGCCGAACCGACGACCACGTCCAAAGCGGCACCGTTGCGGCGGTCCTCGGGCAGCAGATCCAGCCAGCCGGAGCGCACCACATGCCCAGAGATCTGGCTGCGGCGCGCATTGCGCAGCAACTGGGCGATCTCGGTGCCGTCACCGCGGGCGACGGCCAGGCTCGTAGTGGCATCGGCGTGGGGGTCGAGGTCCACCACCAGCGTGCGCAGCCCGCGCATCAGAGCCGCGGAGGCCAATCCGGTGGTGACGGAGGTCTTCCCGACCCCGCCCTTCAAACTGGAGACGCTGACTATCTGCACGCGCCCCATCATACGGAACGATACCGACGAGATGTGCAGAGCCGAGGGCCGGATCTGCGCACAGCACTGAGGGCAACGTTGTCAGCACAGCCAGCACAGCCAGCACAGTCAGCGCATCGGATGAGGAGATGATGTCAAGAGACGCTCTCAGGAGACGCTGATCTCACCCATCTCGTCCCAGTCGTCTCCGTCGATCTGCCGCGAGATGATCTTGGGAGTCGCGGTGAGCACTTCGCTGATCGGTCCGTTGACGAAGCGCTGGAAGTGCTCCGAGTTCACGTGGGCTTCCGCGGCGTCGTCATCGAAGGCCTCGACCAGGACGTATTCGTGCGGATCCTCGATATTGCGCGACCACTCGAACCACTTATTGCCGGGTTCGGCGCGAGTGGCGGCGGTGAACTCGGCGACGTGCTCGGGGAACTCCTCAGCGGCTTCGGGCTTGACGGGGAACTTCACCACGATGAAGATCATGATCTCTCCTTGTCTCCTCTTTCACTTCCGGTCAGACGGGTGAGGCCGGGCCGCGACGCGACGCATCCGGCACTGGCCCTGGTGACCACTCTATGACCCGGCCCTGACATGCCACGAGCAACGAGTCATAGGATGGGGGCCATGGCCACATTGCGACCCGACCTAGGGATCATCGGTTCCGGCTCCGGCAACACGCTCATCACCGACTTCTGGGATGACAAACAGGTGGTGATGGCGGAGAAGGGTGTGGGCAGTCACCAGGCTTTTGGCGGCACATGCCTCAACGTCGGGTGCATCCCGACCAAGATGTTCGTCCGCCCGGCAGAGCTCGCCCGCTCGGCCGAGGAGGCCGCGCGGCTCAACGTCAGCCAACGCACTGAGGCCACGGATTGGGCAGGGATCAGAGACCGGGTCTTCACCCGCATCGACGCGATCTCCGCAGCCGGACAGCACTACCGCGATGTCGAGCAGGACAACGTCGAACTGCTCACCGCGCAGGTCCGCCTCACCGGCCCTCGGAGTTTCGCCACCGAGGACGGCACCGTGGTCGCCCCGGATCAGCTGGTGCTGGCCGCCGGCTCCCGTGCAGAGCTGCCCGACGTCCCGGGAATCACCCTGCCCCAGGTGCACACCTCAGATTCGATCATGCGGCTGGACCGACTCCCCGCACGTGTCCTCATCGTCGGTGGGGGCTATGTCGCCTGCGAGTTCGCCGGAATCTTCGACGGCCTGGGCAGCGAGGTCATCCAGGTCAACCGATCCCAGGGGCTGATGAAGGCCCTCGACGCCGATATCGCAGATCGGTACACCCACTTAGCGGCACAGCGCTGGCAACTCCGTCTCGGGCGCACTCTGACCGGCATCCAGGAATCCTCCCCGGCGGAGGTGTCGCAGCAGAGCCCGCGGGTCGCGGTGACGCTGCAGGGTCCCGAAGGGGAGGAGACGGTGGAGGTCGACGCGGTGCTCGTCGCGATGGGCCGGCGTCCCAACACCGATCTCATCGGTGCCGCCGAGGCGGGCCTCGATCTGCACCCCGATGGCCGGCTCGTCGTCGATGCCTACCAGCGTGTGCTCTCCGGCGGGGAGCCGGTGGCCGGACTGTATGCCCTCGGTGACATCAGCTCTGCGGCTCAGCTGAAGCATGTGGCCAACCACGAGGCACGGGTGGTCGCCCATAACCTGGAGCACCCCCACCGGCTGCGCGCAGCCCGGCATGAGGCGATCCCCTCGGCAGTGTTCACCCACCCGGAACTGGCGCAGGTGGGCCTCACCGAGGCCGAGGCCGTCGCCGACCGGGGTGCTGAGCATGTCACGACGGCCATCCAGGACTACGGCGCGACCGCCTACGGATGGGCGATGGAGGATGAGACCGGCGTCGTGAAGGTCATCGCCGACCGCCGCGACGGCCAGATCCTGGGCGCCCACGTCATGGGCTACCAGGCCTCGAACCTCATCCAGCCCATCGTCCAGGCGATGAGCTTCGGACAAGACGCCTATACGGTCGCCCGCGGCCAGTATTGGATCCACCCGGCATTGATGGAAGTGGTGGAGAACGCCCTGCTGGGACTCGAGGTACCGGTGGGGGAAGACGCTCCGCTGTGAGCGGAGCTGTCATCAGAGCTGCGAGCAGAGCTGTCAGTAGAGTCAAGAGATGACCGCCGAACCCGGCGGAGAGTGAGGAGAGATCCGATGACGGAACGAGTGGACTTCTGGTTCGACCCGCTGTGCCCCTTTGCCTGGGTGACCTCACGCTGGATCCTGGAGGCCGCCGCCGTCCGGGACCTCGAAGTGGTCTGGCACGTGATGAGCCTGGGCGTGCTCAACGAGGACAAGAACCCCTCACCGGCGGAGGACGCCGACCAGCGCGCCCGCTGGATGCCTTCGCGAGCCTCGACCGCCGTGGCTGAGACCTACGACCAGCAGACGCTGGGACGCTTCTACACCGCGGTGGGGACCCAGATCCACGACCGCGACAACAAGGACTTCGCCTATGCGGTGTCCACAGCGCTGGCAGACCTCGGCCTCGACGCCTCGATCGCCGAGACCGCGGCCACTGACGCCTATGACGAGCCCATGCGGGCCTCCCATGAGCAGGGCATCTCAAAGGTGGGCCAGGATGTGGGCACACCGGTGGTGGCCTTCCGCGGCACAGCCTTCTTCGGACCGGTCATCACCCGGATCCCGAGGGGCGAGGACGCCGGGCGGCTCTTCGACGCCTCCGTGCAGCTGGCCGAGTTCCCGCACTTCTTCGAGCTCAAGCGCAGCCGCACCGAACGGCCTCAGTTCGACTGATTGCCGGGGTGACCACCGGCTGAGCCGCCGAACCCGGCGGCTCAGCCGGCACGGATCACTCAGCCGGTACGGATCACCTTGTGCTGGGCCGCCTGAGCCACCGGCCGCATGACGATCTGATCGAGATTGATGTGGTGCGGCAGGCTCACCGCGTGAGTGATGACCTCGGCGACGTCGTCGGCGGTCAGCGGCTTCTCCACACCGCGATAGACGGCTTCGGCCGCCGCAGCATCACCACGCAGCCGCTTCGTCGAGAACTCCTCGGTGTGGACCATCCCGGGCAGCACCTCGATGACGCGCACGTTGTGCTCGGCCTCTTCCAGGCGCAGCGCACCGGTCAGCCCGTGCTGGCCGAACTTCGCCGCGTTGTACCCGCCGCCGCCTTCGTAGGAGACGACTCCGGCGGTGGACGTCAGGTTCAGCACCGTGCCTTCGCCATGGCTGCGCAGCATGGGCAGAAACGCCCGGAGCATGGTCAGCGTACCCATGACATTGACCTCGAACATCCACCGCCAGTCCTCGAGATCGGCCTCGCCGACAGTGTCGGTGCCCAACGCCCCGCCGGCGACGTTGATCAGCGTGTCGATGCCCCCGGCGTCGCTGACCTCCTGAAGGGCAGCGCGCACCTGGTCGACGTCGGTGACGTCGCAGACCACGGGGATGATGCCCTCCTGCTCGGCCAGGCGTTCGAGCTTCTCGGCGCGGCGCGCCAGAGCGAAGACCCGCCAGCCCTCGGCGGCGAGGCGGTGGGCTGAGGCCGCACCGATGCCGGAGGACGCTCCGGTGATCAGGACACTGCGTGTGTGGGTGTGGCTTGGAATCATGGCCCCAGCCTAATGAGGCGATGGTGATGCTCACCACTGGATGACCAGCAGATGAGACTTCTCCCCGCTGGTCACCGCCCGATGGCGTGGGGTCACCGCGGTGCAGCACCGTTCGCAGCGTCGCTGAGGGCAGCTGCGACCCCGGTCTCGGCGGTGCCGGAGCCGTGATGGAACCGTGACACAATGGCGGCATGTCTGATCTGCACACGGCTGACACCCCGGGCACCGACTCGCCCGACGCCTTCGAGAACACCAGTACCCGAGCCGACGGCACAGCGGCCGCTGCGGCTCCTGCAGACCCCGCAGCCCGGGTGAGGACCCCCGACGTCCCGGAGAAGCCGGCGCTCGAAGGCCTGGAGGAGAAGCTCGCCCAGGCCTGGGCGCAGGAGGAGATCTACCGCTTCGCCGAGGACACGCAGCGCAGCGACGTCTACTCCATCGACACCCCGCCGCCGACGGCCTCAGGATCGCTGCACGTCGGCCACGTGTTCTCCTACACCCAGACCGATGTGCTGGCCCGGTTCCACCGGATGCGGGGCAAGAACGTGTTCTACCCGCTGGGCTGGGATGACAACGGCCTGCCCACTGAGCGCCGCGTGCAGAACTACTACGGTGTGCGCTGCGACCCCTCGAAGCCCTATGACCCCGACTACACGCCCCCGCAGCAGCCGGCGAAGAACCAGCGCGACTGGGATGTGATCTCCCGGCAGAACTTCATCGAACTGTGTGAGGCGCTCACCGTCGAGGACGAGAAGGTCTTCGAAGACCTCTTCACCCGGCTGGGCCTCTCCGTGGACTGGACCCAGACCTACCGCACCATCGACGACGATTCCCGAACGGTCTCCCAGCGGGCCTTCCTGCGCCACGTCCGTTCCGGGGACGCCTATACGGCCCTCGCCCCGACGCTGTGGGACGTCTCCTTCCGCACTGCCGTGGCCCAGGCCGAGCTGGAGGCCAAAGATCGGCCCGGCGCCTACCACCGCTATGCCTTCACCGCCGGTGACGGCGAGCAGGTGTTCATCGAGACCACCCGCCCGGAGCTGCTGCCCTCCTGTGTGGCGCTGGTCGCCCACCCCGATGATGAGCGATACCAGCATCTGTTCGGGACCACGGTGACCTCCCCGCTCTTCGACGTCGAGGTTGAGGTGCGGGCCCACCGGCTGGCGGACCCGGAGAAGGGCTCGGGGATCGCGATGATCTGCACTTTCGGTGACATGACCGATGTCACCTGGTGGCGTGAGCTCGATCTGCCCACCCGCACGCTCATCGGCCGTGACGGCCGGTTCTCCGTCGAGGCTCCCGACTGGCTGAACACCCCGGGCGCCCAGGAGAACTACCGGCGGTTGGCGGGTAAGACCGTGCATTCGGCGAAGGAGGCGGTCGTCGAGATGCTGCGCGAGCAGGACCTGCTCGACGGCGAGCCCGAGCCCATCACCCACGCCGTGCACTTCTACGAGAAGGGCGATAAGCCGCTGGAGGTGGTCACCTCCCGGCAGTGGTACATCCGCAACGGCGGCCGGGACGCCGAGCGCCGTGAGGCGCTGCTGGCACGCGGGCGTGAACTGCAGTGGCATCCGTCGTTCATGCGCTCGCGCTATGAGAACTGGGTCGAAGGCCTCAACGGGGACTGGCTGATCTCCCGGCAGCGGTTCTTCGGGGTGCCCATCCCGGTCTGGTACCGCCTCGATGCCCAGGGGGAGCCCGATTATGCGGACCCGATCCTGCCGGAGGAGTCCCAGCTGCCGGTGGACCCGGCCGCCCAGCCCGCCCCGGGCTTCGAGGAGTCCCAGCGTGGTGAGGCCGGCGGCTTCGTCGGGGAGCTCGATGTCCTGGACACCTGGGCCACCTCCTCGCTGACCCCCCAGATCGCCGGCCGCTGGGGCCGCGATGACCGCTTCTTCTCTCAGGTCTTCCCCTATGACCTGCGGCCGCAGGGCCATGACATCATCCGCACCTGGCTGTTCTCCACAGTGGTGCGGGCTCATGCGCTCAGCGACTCCGTGCCGTGGACCGACACCGCCCTGTCCGGGTGGATCCTGGACCCGGACCGGAAGAAGATGTCGAAGTCCAAGGGCAATGTGATCGTCCCGACCGAACCGCTGGAGCAGTTCGGCTCGGACGCGGTCCGCTATTGGGCCGCCAGCGCGAAGCTCGGCGCAGACACCGCCTATGAGATCGCGCAGATGAAGATCGGCCGGCGTCTGGCGATCAAACTGCTCAACGCCTCGAAGTTCGCGCTGAACCTCGGGGTGACCGAGGAGCACATCGTCGATGGCCCGAGCTCCGCACAGGCCCTCACCGAACCGTTGGACCGGGCGTTGATCGCGGAGCTGCGTGCCGTGGTGGAACGGGCGACCAGCTGCTTCGAAGACTATGACTACGCCCGGGCGCTGCAGCTGGTGGAGTCCTTCTTCTGGTCCTTCACCGACGACTACGTCGAACTGGTCAAGGACCGCGCCTACGGCTCCTGCGGGGAGCAGGCTCAGGCCTCGGTCCGTGCGGCCCTGGCCACCACTCTGGACGCAGTGCTGCGGCTCTTCGCCCCGGTGCTGCCCTTCGCCACCGATGAGGTGTGGCGCTGGTGGCGCTCCGGATCCGTCCATGTGGCCGCCTGGCCGCAGGCCGCGGACCTCGACGCCGTCGACGGTTCGGCGCAGATGCTGCCCACTGTGGCCGAGGCGCTGGCAGGGATCCGCCGGGCGAAGTCTGAGGCCCAGGTCAAGCAGCGCACACCGGTGCGCTCTGCGCGGCTGATCGCCCCCGCTGCGAAGGCCGGGCACCTCGAGGCTGCGCTGGGTGACCTCTCAGCAGCGACCCGTTCACACTCCCTGGAGCTGGTCTCCGAGGGGGAAGCGGGCCAGGGTGTGGTCGTCGCCGATGTGGAACTGGGCGACGCCGACGCCGACTGACCGCTGCTGCTGCTGGCTGACGGGGCGGAATGCTGGGCCTTCGTCTCTGACGTACACTGGAGCCCAGCGGCGTTGATCCGGCCATCACCGGTGAGCCTCCGGAAGAACAGAACCGCAGCACCCGACGCCGGGGCGTGGTTCCCAGTAGAACCGGACGGGTAAGCCCGTCACAGCAGTCATGGAGCGGCCCGGGGATGCCCGGGCAAGCAAGGTGGTACCGCGCCGCAGCCCTGCTGGCACCAGCCGAGGGCGGGCGTCCTTGCAGCGCACGACGACGTGCACCCCGGCCCACCAGTTCGTGACCACCCAGGACGGACCCCATGACTGAGCAGAACACCCCGCCTGTCTATCCGCGCGCCTCCTCCGGTGAGGGCGCCGGCCGCATCCCCGCCGCGCCGCGCTTCCCGGAGATCGAGGAGCGGGTGCTGCGCACCTGGGCGGCGGACCGGACCTTCGAAGCCTCCGTGGAGAGCCGCCCGGCGGAGAACCCTGACGGGACCGCCAACGAATTCGTCTTCTACGACGGCCCGCCCTTCGCCAACGGGCTGCCCCACTACGGGCACCTGCTCACCGGTTACGTCAAGGACCTCATCGCCCGGTACCAGACCCAGCGTGGGCACCGGGTGGAGCGGCGTTTCGGCTGGGACACCCATGGGCTGCCCGCTGAGCTGGAGGCCATGAAACAGCTGGGCATGACGGACAAGGCCGAGATCGAGGCCATGGGCATCGACCGGTTCAACGACGCCTGCCGCGCCTCCGTGCTGAAGTACACCGCCGAGTGGGAGGACTATGTCACCCGTCAGGCCCGGTGGGTGGACTTCGCCAACGACTATCGCACGCTCAACGTCGAGTACATGGAATCGGTGATCTGGGCGTTCAAGCAGCTTCACGAGAAGGGCCTGACCTACCAGGGTTTCCGTGTGCTGCCGTACTGCTGGCGTGATGAGACACCGTTGTCGAACCACGAGCTGCGCATGGACGACGAGGTCTATAAGGACCGCCAGGACCCCTCGGTCACCGTGGCCTTCGAGATCACCGAGACCGGTCACCTCGGCGAGGACATCGCCGCCTCGTTCCGCGGCGCGAGTCTGCTGGCCTGGACCACCACGCCCTGGACCCTGCCGACGAACTTCTCCATCGCAGTGGGCCCGGAGGTCGAATACGTGCTCGTCCAGGCCCCCGAGGCCGCCCCGGTCCCGGGGCGCCACGTGATCGCCTCCGACCTGCTGGGCGCCTATGCCGGGGACCTGGGCTTCACCGACAGCGAGGACACCACTGCCGCCCAGCATGCCGAAGCCGCCGTCCTGGCCCGGGTCCCGGGCACGGACCTGGCCGGTGTGCGCTACCGCCCGCTCTGGGACTACTACACCGACGTCGAGACCTGGGGCACGGAGCACGCCTTCCAGGTGCTCGTTGAGGACTACGTGACCACCACTGACGGCACCGGGCTGGTCCACCAGGCCTCCGCCTACGGTGAGGAGGACCAGCGATCCTCCGAGGACAACGGGATCCCGGTGATCCTCTCGGTCGACGCCGGCGCACGGTTCCTGCCGATGTTCGCCGAGCCGACGCCCACCGGTGGCACCCCGCTCGCGGAGATCGCCGGGGTCCAGGTCTTCGAGGCCAACCGCAGCATCATCAACGCGCTGAAGGCCCAGCAGCGGCTGATCCGGGAACAGTCCTATGTCCACTCCTATCCGCACTGCTGGCGCTGCCGCACCCCGCTGATCTATAAGGCGGTGACCTCCTGGTACGTCGCCGTCACCCAGTTCAAGGAACGGATGGTCGAGCTCAACGAGCAGATCAACTGGATCCCGCAGCACGTCAAGCACGGTCAGTTCGGCAAGTGGCTCTCCAACGCCCGCGACTGGTCGATCTCACGCAACCGCTACTGGGGCAGCCCCATCCCCGTGTGGGTCTCCGACGATCCGGCCTACCCGCGCACCGAGGTCTACGGTTCGCTGGCCGAGCTGCAGGAGGCCTTCGGCGATGTGCCGCGCAACGCCGACGGCGAACCCGATCTGCACCGCCCCTGGATCGACCAGCTCACCCGGCCGAACCCCGACGACCCCACCGGGCACTCGCAGATGGTCCGGGTCAGCGACGTGCTCGACGTCTGGTTCGACTCCGGCTCGATGCAATTCGCCCAGGTGCACTACCCCTTCGAGAACGCCGACTGGTTCGAGGGTCACCACCCGGCGGACTTCATCGTCGAGTACATCGGGCAGACTCGCGGCTGGTTCTACACGATGCACATCCTGGCCACCGCCCTGTTCGACCGCCCGGCCTTCACCAACGTGATCAGCCACGGCATCGTGCTGGGCTCCGACGGACAGAAGATGTCGAAGTCGCTGCAGAACTACCCGGACGTCTCCGAGGTTTTCGACCGTGACGGCTCCGATGCGATGCGCTGGTTCCTCATGGCCAGCCCGATCCTGCGCGGGGGCAACCTCATCGTCACCGAGGAGGGGATCCGTGAGGGCGTGCGCCAGGTGCTGCTGCCGATGTGGAACGCCTGGCACTTCTTCGCCCTCTACGCCAACACCGCTAATAGCGGCACCGGCTACGAGGCACGGCGGGTCACCGCCGAGGACTTCGCCGCCCGGCGGGAGGAGTTCTCCCCGCTGGACGGATATATCCTCGCCGCCACCGGGGACCTGGTGCGTGAGGCCACCGCTGCGCTGGACAGCTATGACGTCTCCGGGGCCTGTGAGGCGCTGCGCCGGTACTCGGAGACGCTGACGAACTGGTACATCCGCCGGTCCCGCCAGCGGTTCTTCGACGAGGACTTCGCCGCCTACGACGTGCTCTACACCGCGCTGGAGACCTTCGCCCGGGTGGCGGCTCCGCTGCTGCCGCTGATGAGCGAGGAGATCTGGCGTGGGCTCACCGGTGAGCGTTCGGTGCACCTGGCCGATTGGCCCGATGAGCAGGACTACCTGGCTGATCAGCGCGGCGTCGAGCTGATGGAGACCACCCGGGCGGTCTGTTCGGCCGGCTCCTCGCTGCGGAAGTCCGCGAAGCTGCGGGTGCGTCAGCCGTTGGCGCAGCTGACGGTGGTTGTCGAGGACGCCGCCGCCCTGCGGGGCACCTATCAGCAGATCATCGCCGATGAGCTCAACATCAAGGAGGTCGAGCTGCTCGACGCGGCAGAGGTCTCCGCCGAGCAGTGGGGCATCGGCCGTCAGCTGGTGGTCAACGCCCGCGCCGCCGGGCCTCGCCTGGGCCGCGAGGTCCAGACCGCGATCCGTGCGGCGAAGTCCGGAGACTGGTCGGTCACCGACGGCGTCGTCGTCGCCGGCGGGCTGCCGCTGCAGGAGGGGGAGTTCACTCTGGCCACCACGGTCTCCGAGGAACTCGGTGATCAGGCCGTGACGGTCCTCGACGACGGCGGCTTCCTGGTGCTGGACACGGCGCTGACCCAGGAGCTGATCGCCGAGGGCACCGCCCGTGACATGATCCGCGCGGTCCAGCAGGCCCGTAAGGATGCGGACCTGGAGGTCTCGGACCGGATCACCACCGCGATCACCGCCGATGGACAGACTGTGGCGGCTCTGCAGGAGCACCGGGACTTGGTCTGTGCTGAGACACTGACCGTGGAGCTGCAGCTGACCACAGGTGAGGCCGCCTCGCCGCAGATCGATGTGGCAGTGGTCCGTCCGGCCTCGGACGATGCGGGGGAGGGAGCACGATGAGCCCGGAGACGGCCCATGGTTCCGGGGGTGAGGGCGGCCTCGACAGGTTCTCCGTGGAGAGCGTCTACGCCGAACTGCTCTCTCGCACCCCGGAGAACGACATGCGTCCGCGGTTGGAGCCGGTGCGCATGGCCGTGGACATCCTCGGCGAGCCGCAGCGTTCCGCGCCGGTCATCCACCTCACCGGCACCAACGGCAAGACCTCGGTGGCCCGGATGATCGAGGCGGGTCTGATGGCCCACGATCTGCGCGTAGGGCGCTACACCTCACCGCATCTGGCGACTGTCACCGAGCGGATCTGCATCGATGGGCGTCCCGTCGCCGATGAGACCTTCGTGCGGATCTGGGACGAGATCCGTCCGCATCTGGCGCTGGTGGATCAGCGGCTTCAGGAGCAGGGGGAGCGCCCGCTGACCTATTTCGAGCTGCTGACGGTGCTGGCCTTCGCGATCTTCGCCGATGAGCCCGTGGACGTGATCGTCCTTGAAGTGGGCCTCGGCGGAGTCTGGGACGCGACCAACGTCGCCGACGGCACGGTCTCCGTCGTCACACCGATCTCCCTGGATCACACCGAGATGCTCGGCGATGACGAGCGCGATATCGCCCTGGAGAAGGCCGGAATCATCAAACCGGAGGGTTTCCTGATCTCCGCGGCGCAGGTGCCCGATGCCGCTGATGTGCTGCTCTCCGCCGCACGTGAGGCCCAGGTGCCCTACCGGTTCGAAGGTGTCGAGTTCGGCGTCGAGTCCCGTCTCCCGGGAGTCGGGGGTCAGCAGGTCACCGTCCAGGGCATCGCCGGGCGGTACCCGGATCTGCTGCTGCCGCTGCATGGGGCGCATCAGGCGGAGAACCTCGCGTTGGCTGTGGCCGCCCTGGAGGCGTTCATCGGTGGTGGGGAGCAGGAGCTGACCCTGGAGAACCTGCAGCTGGCCTGCGAACATATGAGCTCGCCCGGGCGGTTGGAGGTGCTGCGCACCGCGCCGAGCATCATCGTCGATGCCGCGCATAATCCGGCCGGCGTCGAGGCCAGCGCGCAGGCGCTGAAGGAGTCCTTCGGACTCTCCTCGTTGGTGCTGGTCCTCGGTGTGCTCCGGGAGAAGGACGCCCGTGAGATCCTCACCACTCTCTATCGGGAATATGACGGTTTGGTCGAGGACATCTGCTTCACCCAGTCGACCTCGCCGCGGGCGATACCGGCCGGTGAACTGGCTCAGCTGGCCCTCGACGTCGGCTTCCGTGAAGAGGACATGCACATCACCGAGGCCCTGGACGATGCGATCGATTGGGCGGTGGGCCGTTCGGACGACGCCGACGTCGGGCTCGCCGGAGGTGTGCTGATCACCGGCTCCATCACTCTGGTGGGGGAGGCTCGGACGCTGTTGGGAGCAGACCCCGATGGCGGACCGCAGGCCGACGGCACCGGCGGGCCGACTGTGGTGACGCCGACGGAGGGGGACTACTGATGGCGCGTCAGACCCGTGCCCAGCAGCAGTGGCGCCCCGGCCAGACCCGTCCGCCCCGTTCGGTGAAGGTGCTCTTCGCTTCCACAGTGCTGAGCCTGGAAGCGCTGATGATGTTCTTCTACGGTCTGATGGCCTGGGGGCTGCATCAGCATGAGTGGTTCGCCTGGTGGCTGTTCGGTGGCTCCCTGGTCGTCTCTGCGCTGCTGGTGGTGACCTGTGCGCTGCTGCGTGCGCAGTGGGGGTGGATCCTCGGCTGGGTGCTGCAGTTCGTGATCATCGCTGGTGGTTTCTTCGAACCGTTGATGTTCGGCATCGGAGTGATTTTCCTGGGCTGCTGGTGGTTCGCCGTGGTGAAGGGCCGGCAGCTGGACGTGGAGAAGCACGCACGGTACGTGGAAGAACAGCGGTTGGCCGCTGAGCAGGCTGAGAGGCCTGCGGCCGGCTCTGACACCACTGATGACACCGCTGACGAAACCGCTGATGAGACTGCTGAGAATGGCACTGACTCTGTCGATCCTGAGGAGAGGACATCATGACCGAACGCACGCTGATCCTGATCAAACCTGACGGTGTGGCGCGGGGCCTGACCGGCGAGATCCTGCGCCGCGCCGAGGCCAAGGGCTACCGCATCACCCGGCTCACCCAGGTGGAGGCGAGGGCCGAGCAGCTCGCCGCGCATTACGCCGAGCACGAGGGCAAGCCGTTCTACCAGCCGCTGGTGGACTTCATGAGCTCCGGTCCGCTGGTGGCCGCCGTCCTTGAGGGCGACCGCGTCATCGAAGGTTTCCGCTCTCTGGCCGGTGCCACCGAGCCCACCACCGCTGCACCGGGCACCATCCGCGGAGACTTGGGGCGTGACTGGGGGGAGAAGGTGCAGAAGAACCTCGTCCACGGCTCCGACTCCCCGGAATCCGCCGCACGGGAGATCTCCATCTGGTTCGACTGATCAGCAAGGCCTGTCAGCCCTAGCTCCAGGGACGCGGTGGTTGCTGCGGCAGGAGTCGCAGCAACCACTCACCGCGTGTCACCCCGCGCGGGTCGGACGTGTGCCGGGCACCCAGTCCACCTGCACGGAGTCCAGGTGCATCCGGGTGCGCTGATAGGCGATCTCGGCGCTGCGCCGCCGTCCGGTGGCCTGATGCTCGGTGTATTCGCGGTACTGATCGGTCACCCAGTCGGGGTCGCCGTCGGCGAGGAGCTGTCCCTGTTCGATCCACAGCACCCGCGTGCACATCTGACGGATCGTGCCCAGCGAATGCGAGACGAGGAACACGCAGCCGGCCTGTTCACGCACCTCATCGAGGCGCTTCTTCGTGCGCGAGCGGAACTGTGCGTCTCCGGTGTTCAGCGCCTCATCGATGATCAGGATGTCCGGGTCCACTGCGGTGGCGATGGCGAACTGCAGGCGTGAGGCCATGCCTGAGGAATAGGACTTCAGCGGCAGATGCAGGGACTCCCGCAGCCCGGAGAGCTCCACGATCATCTCGAACTTCTCAGTGGTCTGCTGCGGGCTCAGCCCCATCGCCAGGCAGCCCAGCCGGATGTTCTCCCGTCCGGAGAGGTCCTTGACCAGGGCGGCGTTGACCCCGAGCATCACCGGAGTGGAGGTGGCGTACACCTCCCCGGTGGTGGGGCGGATCTTGCCGGTGAGCAGCTTCATCAGCGTGGATTTTCCGGAGCCGTTGGTGCCGATCACCCCCACCGACTCGCCCCGGGTGACGACGAAGCTCAGACTGTCCAAGGCGTGGACGGTGGCCCAGCCCGAGCCGGTCACTCGTTTGAAGCGACGCGACCACCGCCCGGAATCCTCACGCAGATGCTCGCTGGAGGACCGGATCCGGTAGGTCATCGAGGCTTGATCGACGACGACGGCGAGGTCCTCCCCGCTGTCAGAGGCCACGGCAGTCGATGTCATCGTTCCCTCCCGTAGCTCTCCTCGGCCTGCCAGAAGACCACGATGCCCACCAGCAGCGCACCCACAGCCCAGCCGGCGAGCACATACCACCGCATCGGGTCGGCGAAGGAGTCATAGAGCCAGGACTGACGCACGATGTCGAGGGCACAGAACATCGGGTTGAAATCGAGGAACGGCTGGGCGTAGGGGACCTCCTCCCAGCGGGAGGGCGCGAAGAACACGCAGGAGGCATAGAACCAGATCCGGGTGCCGAAGCTGACCAGATGCTTGACATCGGTATAGGCATTGACTGCGCGGGCCAGGAGCAGGCTCAGCCCCACATTCATCAGGATCAGCAGCCCCACCACGGGGAAGAAGAACAGCCATTTCCAGTTCAGCACCATCGGTGAGGAGGCGGCCCCGCCGATCGGCAGGTCACCGAGGGCGAGCACCAACACGAACATCACGACGAAGGTGATGATGTTGGCGTAGAGCTCACGGAAATTGGTGGCCAGGGGCAGACAGGCACGAGGAAAGTTGAACGCATGGACCACGTTCTGGTTGTTCACGATCGACGTCGCCCCGGAGGTGATCGCCGAGGTCGCATACCGGAACATGAAGACCCCGATGATGAGGTACCCGATGAAGTGGTCGATCCCGCGGGAGGTCTGCAGGATGATCCCGAAGACCATGAAGAACGCGAACCCCAGCAGCAGCGGATTCATGATCATCCAGACCCGGCCCAGCGCATCGGAGCTGTTCGACGTGGCCACGCGGGTGTGGGAGTCATAGAAGATGAAGTGCCGGAATGCCCAGACCTGCTTCAGATAGTGCCACAGGTTCGGCCGTGCGCCGACGCGGATGAGCGCCTCGCCGTCGAGGGTCAGAGAGCGGGGGGCGGGCCGCAGGTCCGGGGCAAGTGAGGAGGCGGTCTGCTGCCGACTCCGGCTGCGCTGCGGTCCTGCCATCAGTGCATGGTCCTTCCCCAGGTTCTCCCGCCGCCGGTGTGGCAGCCAGGGTGGGCAGCACAGATGCTGTCCCGCATAGGCCGCCTCTGTCGGACTCTCTGAGGGACGGCCTCTGAGATGCGGCGCAATGCGTCGCTCAGTTTATCAGCGGCCTTGGCGGCCCTGGGTGAGCTCGGGTGAGCTCGGGTAAACTCGGACGAACTGTGCTGCCGCGCAGCCTGTTCCGCTCGTTCTTCGCCGCTTGCCTGCTGCCCCCGCCTGTCGCCCTCACCTGTCACTGATCGTCTGCCGTTGATCGCCTGTCACTGATCACCTGCCGCTGATCACCCTGCGGCGCGAGCGATGAGGGTTTCCATCACCGGGGTGGCTGTGGGCCGGGAGCGCCCGTAGAGCGGGAATCCGTGCAGCCCGAGGACGGGGTCCTCGCGGAACTCGGTCACTACCGCACCGGCAGCCGTGTCGAGGTCCGGGACGATCAGGTCCACTCCGGCGACTTTGACATCGGGAAGTGACCACACGGCCTCCACGGCCAGAGTGTGCAGATCTTGGCACATCGCTTCGGTCACATCAACGGTGACCCCGCCGGAGAGGGGATTATCGGAAGCAGACACCACGCGGGAGGCTCCCGACGGCGGCACCTCATCAGCGTCCTGGCCCATCAGGGCCAGGGTGTCGTCATCGAGCGTGACCGGGAACCGCGAAAGGAAGGCATGGGCGGAGCGGCGCTGAGCGGCCCGGCCGGTGAGCTGACTCAGCGTGGATTCGCCATCGCCGAGGACGTGCAGCGGCAGGCGGGCCACCGCGCTGACCACCTGCTCGGCGACCACCAGCACGCGGATCGAGAGACCCTCGTGGTGTTCCTGGACGAGGACGCGGGGATCATGCTCCGGCCGTGTCCACAGGTGCGCGGCGGCGAAGGCGAAGGCCGCGTCCACCTGTGAGGATGAGTCGGCGCGCACCCCGGTGGAGACGCCGCGTCCACGCCGCCCGGTGGCCGGCTTCACGACCGCCCGGGAGAACTTGGCGGCGACGGTGCGGGCGGCATCGGCGTCCCCGAGCCCGAGACTATGGGTTCGCGGCGTCGGCAGCCCGGCGTGGGTGAGGTAGGCGTGGGTGAGAGCCCGGGATCGGGTCACGCGCAGCCCGATGGCGCTGGGCAGCGAGGTCATCAGCGCATCGAAGCCGCCGACGACCTCACCGCCGCTGAGCACGGCCCAGTGCCCGGGGGCCAGCCGGGGCGCACGTGCCCGGTTGCGTTGGGCCCCGGTGATCAGCATCGGGACCTGTCGCTGAGCCCGGGGAAACTCATTCGGCGCATCCCAGTCGATGCCCAGCAGATCAGGGGCCTGATCGATGAAGCGCGCCACCGGAGAATCCGGCTCGTCCAGGGCGCGGGACTGGCGCTGTGCCTGAAGCTCTGCGCCGCGCTCAGCGGCCTCGGCGTCGATGCTCATGTCATACCCGTCCCTCATATCCCGGCCCTGCGGGCACGGAGGCTGATCTCTCGCGGTCGCGGCCCATCCTATCCGTCGCCTGCCCGGTCGCCTGCCCGTTCATCTGAATCGGTCATCTGCCCGGTCATGTGTTCGGTCAGGTGTTCGGGCACCTGACCGATGGCCTGATCTCTTGCTGCATCTCTTGCTGTCTTCGCCGCCGGATCACCGCGTCGCACCCTTCGCCGCAGCCGGGGCAGGGGATAGGCTGAGGAACTGGACTGGCCAGCAGGCACGGGCAGAGATCCACGTGCAGAGATCAGGGAGGGGTGAGCGAGTCATGACAGCCACGCGCATCATGCCGATCTACGGGACTCGCCCCGAAGCGATCAAGATGGCGCCGATCATCCGCGCCCTGCACGCGGCGCCGGAGTTCGCCTGCGATATCACCGTCACCGGTCAGCACCGCGAGATGTTGGATCAGGTCAACGAACTCTTCGGCATCGTCCCGGACCATGACCTCGACATCTTCCGTCCCCGGCAGACGCTCAACGGAGTGCTCACCCGCACGGTGGAGGGTCTCGATGGCCTGCTCCGCGAGGTCCGCCCCGATGCGGTCATCGTCCAGGGTGACACCACCACCACGACGGCAGCGGCCATGGCGGCCTTCTACACCGGTGTGCCGGTCATCCACGCCGAGGCTGGGCTGCGCTCCTTCGATCTGTTCTCCCCCTTCCCGGAGGAGGCCAACCGACGGATGACCACGCAGATCACCTCGCTGCATCTGGCCCCGACGGCGCAGTCCAAGCGCAACCTGCTTCGTGAGGCGGTGGCCGAGGCCGATATCGCCGTCACCGGCAACACCGTCATCGACGCGCTGCTGACCGTGGCTCAGCAGCAGGTCCCGTTCTCCGACCCTCGGCTCGAGGCGGCCGCCTCATCCGGCCGGGACGTGCTGCTGGTGACCACACATCGCCGGGAGAACCAGGGGCGGGCGATGCAGGGCGTCGGGCGTGCTCTGGCGCAGCTGGCCGCGGCCTACCCGAACAAGCTCATCGTCCTGCCGGCCCACCGCAACCCGGTGGTCCGTGAAGCGATCCTGCCGGCACTGCAGGGTCTGGAGAACGTGCTGGTCACCGAACCGCTGCCCTACGGGGAGTTCACCCGTCTGATGGACTTGGCCACTGTGGTGCTCACCGATTCCGGCGGCGTGCAGGAAGAGGCGCCCAGCCTCGGCAAACCGGTGCTGGTCATGCGGGACAACACTGAGCGCCCCGAAGCGGTGCAGGCCGGTACGGTCCGGCTGATCGGCACAGCACAGGAGCGTGTCGTCCTCGAAGTCTCCCGGCTCTTCGATGACGCCGAGGCCTACCGTGCCATGGCCCAGGCGGTGAATCCCTACGGTGACGGCCGTGCCGCACAGCGGACTCTCGCCGCGGTGCGTGCACTGTTCGGCCTGGGGGAGCGGGAACCTGATTTCACGGCGGAGCCGGAGGCCGGATCCCAGCACCACACCGGAGCACATCACACCGGAGCAGTGGGCAGCCCCTCCGCGGCTCCGACGAGCTGAGGTCGGCGCCTGTGCATCTGAAGACCCTCACCGTCCGCGGATTCAAGTCGTTCGCCTCGGCGACGACCTTCGCCTTCGAACCCGGTGTCACCGCAGTGGTCGGTCCCAACGGCTCCGGGAAGTCCAACGTCGTCGATGCGCTGGCCTGGGTCATGGGGGAGCAGGGCGCGAAATCCCTACGCGGCGGTTCGATGGAGGACGTGATCTTCGCCGGCACCGCCGAACGCCAGCCGTTGGGGCGCGCCCAGGTGGCGCTGACCATCGACAACGCCGACGGCGCGCTGCCCATCGAATACTCCGAAGTGACGATCTCCCGGACGATGTTCCGCACCGGAGGGTCGGAATACACGATCAACGGCCGCAAATGCCGCCTGCTCGACATCCAGGAGCTGCTCTCCGATTCCGGACTCGGCCGGGAGATGCACGTCATCGTCGGTCAGGGTCAGCTGGACCAGATCCTCCAGGCCACACCCGAGCAGCGCCGCGGCTTCATCGAAGAGGCCGCCGGAGTGCTCAAACACCGCCGTCGGCGCGAACGCTCAGTCCGCAAACTCGAGTCCATGCAGGGCAACCTCGATCGTCTCGAGGACCTGATCTCGGAGATCTCACGTCAGCTGGCTCCGCTGGGCCGCCAGGCCAAAGTCGCCCGGCGCGCCCAGCGCATCCAATACGACGTCCGCGACGCGCTCTCCCGGCTCATCGCCGATGACCTCATCGCAGCGGCCACAGCACTGGACGAATCCAGCCGCGGTGAGGAGAGCGACCGGGCCCGTGCAGCCCAACTGCGAGAGAATATCGAGGCCCAGGACACCGAGATCGCCGCGCTGCAGGCCCGTGCGGACACGGCTCAACAGACCGTGCGACAGCTGGTCTCCGGTCATCACCGCCTGGCCCAGGCCCAGGAACGGCTGCGCTCCACCGCCTCTGTGGCGGCCGAACGGGCGCGCAGCCTCTTTGCCTCCGCGGTGATCGAGGACAGCGGGCGCGATCCCGAGGACCTGCGCCGCCAGGCTGCACAGGTCGAGCAGGACGCGGCGGCGCAGAAGACGGAGACCGACGATGCCGCCGCCGCACTCACCGCCGCCTCCGAGGTCCGCGCTGCAGCGGAGGAGCAGCTGCGTGCTGAGGAGACCCGGGTGACCGAGCTGCTGCGCGCGGCAGCCGATCGGCGAGCCGGTCTGGCGACTCTGCGCGGCCGGGTCGAGGCGGCCCAGGGTCGCATCGATGCCGCGGCAGTGCGCCGCCAGAAGGCAGAGTCCCAGCGTGAGGAGGCTGAGCGGACCCGGCAGGAGGCTGCGGGGCAGTTCGCCGAGCTGGAACAGGCCGTCGCCGGTATCGAGACCGGGGAGGCTGACCTCGACACCGTCTATGAGACGGCGCGGCGCCGTCACGAGGAGCTCACAGCGGCCCAGCAGCAGCGCGAGGCCACTCGCCGTCGGCTCGACGCCGCCGTGGGTGAGCACCGTGCGACATTGAACGGGCTCACCGCGGCACGGACCCCTAAGGACGGTGCGGCCGCGCTCCGTGAGCGGGCACCTGAGGAGATCGCCGCCGTGCTGGGCGGCCCCTTGGCTGACCAGCTGCAGATCACCGCCGGATGGGAGACGGCCATCGCTGCCTGCCTGGGCAGCCTGGAGACGGCCCTGGTGGCTGACGGGCCGGAGGCAGCGGCTGCCGCCGTGCGTTGGTTGGGCGCAGAGCAGGGCGGGCGCGCCCATCTGGTCCACCCCGAGCCCGAGGGTTCCTCAACCACCCCGGAGCTGTTGCCGCTGCCCGAGGGTGCGTGCTGGGCCTTAGGGGTGGTCAGTGTGCCGCAGACACTCGCGACGGCGCTGATCCGGCGGCTCACCGGTACCGTGCTGGTCCTCGGCGAGGCCGAGGGCAGTGCGGCGCACCAGGACGGGCAGCTGGAGAAGTACTCAGAGGAGAACTCCGATGAGGCCCCGGACCTCGAGGCGTTGCTCAGCCGTGAGGATGTCGACACGGTGGCCACGGCCAGCGGAGAGCTGATCCGCGCGGCAGAACGTATCGGCGGCACCGCACTGGCCGGTTCGGATCTGGCCCTGAATGCCCGTATCCAGGAAGCGACCGCCGCCTGCGAGGCAGATGAGCAGCAGCTGCGCGAGATCAGCGCCGCCATCGAGGCCCACGCTGATCAGCTCCAGCACGCCGAGGCCGAAGCAGACCGTGCGCTGGAGGCTCTGCACGCCAATGACGCGGAGCTCACCGCTGTCACCGACCAGCTGGCCCGGCTCAGCGCGGAGTCCGAGCGCGCAGCCGAGCGGACCCGCAGCGCGGAGGCGGAGATCGCCGAGGCCGAGCGCATCGCCGAAGAGGCCACCGGGGAGCGCCACGAGGCACAGAGCAGACTGCAGGCCGCAGAGTCACAGGATGTCGACGAGGACCCCTCCACCGATGAGCGTGACCGTCTCGCCGAGCAGGCCTCCGCGCGGCGCGGCGAGGAGGTCGACGCACGGCTGAGCCTGCGTGCCGCTGAGGAGACCCACGCTCAGCTCCTGGACCGTGCCGCCGGTCTGCGCCGCAGTGCCGCCGCCGAAGAGAACCGCCGGGAACAGGCCCGCCGAGCGGCGGAGCAACGCACCGCCGGAGCCCGGCGCGCCGAGGGCATCCAGACACGTGCCGAAGCCGCCGTCGAGGAGCTGCACGCGGTGCTCAGCCGCGCCGAACAGGCTCAGCAGGAAGGGCAGGCCGAACACCGTGCGCTGACCGAGGAGATCGCCGCCGCCCAGCAGGCCCGCAGCACCGACGCCGCCGCTCTGGAAGAGATCACCGACCGTCTGCACCGAGCCGAAGTCCGGCGCACCGAGTTGCGTCTGGCCCTGGAATCCGCCGAGCAGCGGGGCCGAGATGAGCTCAGCCTGAGCCCGGAATATCTGATCGAGCACTACGGCCCCGATCAGCTGATCCCGGATCCGGACAGTACGCGGAGCGAGCCGGCTCAGACCGTGCAGGGTTCCGCCGACCCTGGTGCAGCCCAGAACCCGGTGGAGGACCCGGCGGAGAACCCGGCGGAGGACACCGACACAGCAGGGCCAGCCCCGGCTGGCTACCCCTACGACCGGGCCGAACAGGAGGCCCGGCTCGTCGCGGCACGCAGAGACCTCAAAGCCCTCGGCAAGGTCAACCCCCTGGCCCTGGAGGAACACGCCGCACTGGAAGAACGGCACACCTACCTCCAGGAGCAGCTGGCCGATGTGCAGGCCTCCCGGCAGGACCTGCTCGATCTCATCGCCGACGTCGACGCCACCGTGCAGACCGTGTTCACCGAAGCCTGGGAGGACACCCGCCGTCAGTTCGAGCATGTGTTCTCCCGGCTCTTCCCCGGCGGGGAGGGCCGGCTTGAGCTGACCGACCCCGAGGACATGCTCCACACCGGAATCGAAGTCCACGCCCGGCCGCCCGGCAAGCGGATCCGACGGCTCTCCCTGCTCTCCGGCGGAGAGCGCTCGCTGACCGCCGTCGCCCTGCTGGTGGCGATCTTCAAGGCCCGGCCCAGCCCGTTCTACGTCATGGACGAGGTGGAAGCCGCCCTCGATGACACCAACCTCTCCCGGCTGCTGGTGATCTTCGAGGAGCTGCGGGAGTCCTCCCAGCTGATCGTCATCACCCACCAGAAGCGCACGATGGAGATCGCTGATGCCCTCTACGGGGTCTCCATGCGTCAGGACGGCTCCACCCGGGTGGTCTCGCAGCGGCTGCGCCGTGACGGCAGCGTGGAGGATGAGGCCTCCGCGGAGGAGGCCCCGGCGGAACAAAACGCGCAGTAGTTGCGTTGTACAACCTCGGACTGGAAGGCCGCGTCGTCCAGAGTGTGGATCGGTGAGCGGCCAGACGACGAAGAGGGCCCCACAGAAGACGAGGGCGAGGAGCGCAGATGGCTGAGGCGGAGACGACCACCCCGGAACCGGTGAAGATCCCGCCGGAGCTGAAAGTCATGATCGGTGCCTCGTTCATCGTGGCGATCGGCTTCGGCATCGTGGCGCCGATTCTTCCGCAGTACGCTTCGGACTTCGGGGTCTCCGCCCTGGCCGTCTCCGCCGTGGTCTCCGCCTTCGGGCTCTTCCGCCTGCTGTTCGCTCCGTTGTCCGGTCGGCTGACCCACAGTCTGGGGGAGTCCCCGGTCTACGTGGTCGGCCTGCTCATCGTCGCGGTCTCCATGATCGCCACCGCCTACGCGCCGAGCTATGAGCTGCTGCTGGCGTTCCGCTCGGTCGGCGGCATCGGGTCCACTTTCTTCACCGTGGCGGCGATGACCTTCCTCGCCCGGAAATCGCCGCCGCAGATCCGCGGAAAAGTGGCCGGGGCCTTCGCCTCGGCCTTCCTGATCGGCAACGTCGTCGGCCCGCTGATGGGCTCAGGCCTGCTGACCTTCGGGCAGAAGGTGCCGTTCCTGGTCTACGGGGCCGCCCTGGTGCTGGCAGCGATGATCGTCTTCATCATGCTCCGCCGCTCGCGGCTGGAGGACCGCAAGACACAGGACACCCGCGAGGTCACCACGCTGCGCACCGCCTGGGGCCACCCCTCCTACCGAGCGGCGCTGACCGCCGGTTTCGCCAACGGCTGGGCCACCTTCGGGATGCGCAACTCCGTGGTCCCGCTCTTCGCCGCAGCCGCCTTCGCCGGCACCGGCTGGATCGTCGACTCCGGCCAGCTCGCCGGAGTGGTGCTCGCCGCCTTCGCAGCCGGCAACGTCGCCGCAGTGCTGGTCTTCTCCCGGCGCAGCGACCTCTACGGCCGACGTCGGCCGATCATTCTCGGTATGGCCGTCGCCGCGGTCTCCACCGGAGTCTTCGGCCTGGCTCCACACCCGCTGGTGCTCATCATCCTCAGCGTCATCGCCGGTGCCGGCACCGGCCTGGTGAACCCCGCACAGCAGGCGGCCCTCGCCGACATCGTCGGAGAGGGCCGCAACGGCGGACAGGTGGTCTCGACCTTCCAGATGGTCCAGGACTCCGGAGCGATCGTCGGTCCGCTGCTCGCTGGGCTGCTGGTGGACCAGTTGGGTTACACCTGGGCGTTCGCCATCACCGGGGTGATCCTGATGATCGGCGCCGCCGCCTGGACCCGAGCGCCGGAGACGCTCATACGGAACCGGCCGACGCCGACTGAGCGCTGACCTTCCCCGCCGCAGCCTCCGGGGAGTCCTCGGCAGCAGAATCTGAGGCGAGGCTCGCTGCGCTCGACTGGGCCTGATCGTCAGCTGCGCTCGACTGGACCTGCCCATCGGCCTGGGCCGGGAACAGGCCGTCGAAGATGTAGGCGGACTCGTCGTGCTGGGTGGCATCCACGCCGCGGGCCTCCTCGTCAGCAGGGACGCGGAAGCCCATGGTCGCGTGGATCGCGCCGCCGATCAGCAGCGTCATCACCACTGTGAAGCCCAGTGTGATCGCACAGGCCACCAACTGGGCCACCATCAGATCGGCACCGCCGCCGAGCAGCAGTCCCGAACGTTCGCCGTCGATGAGCTCGGCACGGCCCACCAGGCCGATGGCCAATGTGCCCCATAGCCCCGCTACGAAGTGCAGGCCGACGACGTCGAGAGTGTCGTCGAAGCCGAGGCGGTACTTCAGCTCCACCGCCAGGCAGCAGACCGCACCGGCGATGGCGCCGATCGCGATGGCGCTGACGGGGTCGACGAAGGCGCAGGCCGGAGTGATGGCGACCAGACCGGCCACGATGCCCGAGGCGGCGCCCAGCGCGTTGGGGCGGTGACCACGCAGCTGCTGTGTCAGCAGCCAGGCCACCAGCCCGGCGGCCGGAGCCACCAGCGTGTTCACCCAGATCAGGCCAGCCTCGCCGGCCTCCTCGGCGGCACCGGTGTTGAAGCCGAACCAGCCGAACCACAGCATCGAGCAGCCCAGCAGGACGAATGGAGTGTTGTGTGGACGGTGCTGTTCCCGGCGATCGAAGTTGCCGCGCTTGCCCAGGATCAGCGCCAGGACCAGAGCCGCCAGACCGGCGCACATGTGGACGACGAGACCACCGGCGTAGTCGACGGCCTCACCGAGGGCGTCGCCCACGGCGCCACCCTCGACGAGCAGACCACCGTCGCCCCAGACCATGAAGGCCAGGGGGCAGTAGACCAGAGTTACCCAGACGGGGACGAAGACCATCCAGGCGGAGAACTTGGCGCGGTCGGCGATCGCACCGGAGATTAGGGCCACGGTGATGATGGCGAAGGTGGCGCCGAAGCCGACGCCGATCAGCGCAGCAGGGTCCTCGGCGAGAGTCGTGTACAGCCCGAAGTCGCTGAACGGGTTGCCGAAGACGCCCGCCACCGAGTTACCAGCGGCCACGGAGGAGCCCCAGAGGGCCCAGACCAGGGCCACCAGGCCCATCGCGGCGAAGCTCATCATCATCATGTTGACTGAGGACTTCGCCTGAGTCAGTCCGCCGTAGAAGAAGGCCAGGCCCGGTGTCATCAGCAGCACCAGTGCTCCGGCCACGATCATCCAGACGTCCAGAGATCCCAGTTCCATCACAACCTCCCGGATACGAGTGTCCGCCGGTGCCTCTCACCGGTGGACGGCAGGCTCCATGATTCGCCGGTCATGTTTCCGAACGGGCTCGGCCATGTTTCGGCCGCGTAAAATGCGGTGAGCCGAAATTTCCGTCAGACGCGCCAGAGTTGAGAGATGACAGGACCAGAGAAATTCAGAAGGGGCTGCCGTGATACCCCGTGATCCGGTGGAGCTTCCAGCAGTGCTGGAGACCGGTGGGCGTCGCTACACAGTGCAGAGAGCTGTGGAGGCTGACGTCGAGCCCATCGTGGAGCTGTTGGCCGATGACAGCTTAGGTGCCCGACGCGAAAGTGCCGATGCCGAGGTCTATCTGCGTGCGTTCCGGGCCATCGATGCCGACCCGCAGCACCTGCTCATCGTCCTCCGCGGCGAGCCTGGGAAGCCGGAACAGGCGGGGGAGCAGGCCCCGGAATATCCTTTGGGACATGCTGAAGAAGCGCCGCTGCTCGGCACGATGCAGCTGACCCTGATCCCTGGGCTTTCCCGCGCCGGAGCTACCCGTCTGCAGATCGAATCGGTCCGGCTTGCCGCCTCAGTCCGCGGTGCGGGCGTGGGGACGGCGCTCTTCGACTGGGCGCACCAGTATGGACGCGCTCACGGGGCGAGTCTGGCACAGCTGACCACAGACCGCAGCCGCCTCGACGCGCGTCGCTTCTACGAACATCTCGGCTACGCACCCAGCCATGACGGTATGAAACGCCCGCTCTGAGCCGGGCGAAGCTATGAGCCGGACGAATAAGCCCGGCTCAGGTGTTCAGCGGTCCTCGAGCAGGGCGTCGACGAAGCTCTCGACGTCGAAGGGCGCCAGGTCATCCGGTCCTTCGCCGAGTCCGACGAGTTTCACCGGCACACCGAGCTGCCGCTGGATCGCTACGACGATGCCGCCGCGGGCCGTCCCATCGAGCTTGGTGAGCACAATCCCGGTGACGTTGACCACCTCGGAGAACACCTTGGCCTGGTTGAGGCCGTTCTGGCCGGTGGTCGCATCCAGCACCAGCAGGACCTCATCGACCTCGGAACGCTTCTCGATGACTCGCTTGACCTTGCCGAGTTCGTCCATGAGGTTCGCCTTATTCTGCAGGCGGCCCGCCGTGTCTACCATCACCACATCGACTTCATGCTCGATACCGGCATCCACCGCGTCGTAAGCGACTGAGGCGGGGTCCGCGCCCTCGACGTCGGACTTCACCGTCGGTACTCCCACCCGGGATCCCCAGGTCGCCAGCTGCTCCGCGGCTGCCGCGCGGAAGGTGTCGGCAGCGCCGAGCACCACGTCTTTGTCCTCGGCCACCAGTACACGGGCCAGCTTGCCCACTGTGGTGGTCTTGCCCACACCGTTGACCCCGACCACCATCACCACGGCGGGACGCCCGGCGGCCTCGACGTTGAGACTGCGGTCCCAGGCGGGGTCGATCAGAGCGGTGAGCTCTTCATGCAGCATGGCCCGTACTCGGTCCGGATCGGTGGAGCCCTCCACCTTCACCCGCTCACGCAGCCGGTCCACCAGCTCCATAGTGGGCTCAGTGCCCAGGTCAGCGGTGAGCAGAGTCTCCTCGATCTCCTCCCAGACGTCCTCATCGATGTCGTCAGAGGCCAGCAGGGCCAACAGCGAGCGACCGAAGACGTTGTTGGACTTCACCAGGCGGGCGCGAAGGCGAGCAAGCCGCCCCGCCACCGGTTCCGGGGTCTCGACAGCCGTGGCTGAGTCCTCGGCGCCCTCGGCTGCCTTGTCCGGGGCAGCTGCTGTGCGCTCCTCTTCGGCGAGAGCCACCGACCCTCCAGAGTCCGCAGAGCCGCCTGAGTCCGCGGTCCCGGACGCAGAATCAGCAGAATCGCCGGGGGCGGGATCGTCGGCGTCGCGCGTCTCGGGGTAGTCTTCGAGCCCCCGTGCGCGACCGGCACGGACGAAGAAGAGGCTGACGAGGCCGACCAGCACGGCGGCCAACACGATGAAGAGAATCAGTACCTGAGAATCCACCCGTCCAGTGTGTCACAGCCCTGTGACATCACCGCCGACCAGGGGAGCCGCGCGGATTGGTACCCTGGTTCTCCGACGAGACTCTCCATTGCGCGCCTGCCGCCTGGTGCTCAGCATGAGGTGCCTGACGGCATGGCGAGGAGCCCGTGATCTGCTGAGACTCGGACTGAGCAGGCCGAGACCACGATCTGCCGACCCCACGATCCAAGGACCGACCACCCCGTGTTCAACTCCCTCTCCGACCGTCTGACAGCCACCTTCAAGAACCTCAAGGGCAAGGGGCGGCTGAGCGAAGCTGATATCGACGGCACCGCCCGTGAGATCCGCCGGGCGCTGCTCGACGCCGACGTCGCCGTGCCGGTGGTCCGTCAGTTCATCGCCAAGATCAAGGCCCGAGCCCTGGGCGCAGAGGTCTCCGAAGCGTTGAACCCGGGTCAGCAGGTCGTCAAGATCGTCAACGAGGAGCTGGTGGGCATCCTGGGTGGAAAGACCCGGGAGCTGGCCTTCGCCAAGCAGCCGCCGACGATCATCATGCTCGCCGGTCTGCAGGGCGCCGGTAAGACCACGCTGGCGGGCAAGCTGGCCTACCGGCTGAAGAACCAGGGGCACACCCCGCTGCTGGTGGCCTGTGACCTCCAGCGCCCCAACGCGGTCAACCAGCTGCAGGTCGGTGGTCAGCGTGCCGGTGTCCCGGTCTACGCGCCGCACCCCGGGGTGTCTTCGGAGGCTGAAGTGGCCACCGGGGACCCGGTGGCGGTGGCCCGCGACGGTGTGGCCCAGGCGCGGCAGGCGCTGCATGATGTGGTGATCATCGACACCGCCGGGCGCCTCGGCGTCGATGAGGAGCTGATGCGTCAGGCCTCCGATATCCGCACCGCTGTCGGCGCCCATGAGGTCCTCTTCGTCATCGACGCGATGATCGGTCAGGACGCGGTCGCCACCGCCCAGGCCTTCGACGAGGGTGTGGACTTCACCGGCGTGGTGCTCTCCAAGCTCGACGGTGACGCCCGCGGCGGTGCGGCGCTCTCCGTGGCCTCGGTGACGGGTAAGCCGGTGATGTACGCCTCCACCGGTGAAGGGCTCAAGGACTTCGAGGTCTTCCACCCGGACCGGATGGCCCGGCGCATCCTGGACATGGGGGATGTGCTCTCGCTGATCGAGCAGGCGGAGGCCTCCTGGGACAAGGGCGAGGCCGCGAAGATGGCCAAGAAGTTCGCCGACCAGGAGGACTTCACGCTCGAGGACTTTCTCGCTCAGATGCAGCAGCTCAAGAAGATGGGTTCGATGAAGAAGCTGCTGGGCATGATGCCCGGAGCTCAGGGCATGCGCAAAGAGCTGGAGCAGTTCGACGACTCCTCACTTGGACGCATCGAGGCGATCATCTATTCGATGACCCCTCACGAACGGGCAGCGCCGAAGATCATCAATGGGTCCCGGCGAGCCCGTATTGCCAAGGGCTCCGGTGTGCACGTCTCCGAGATCAACCAGCTGCTGGAACGCTTCGGCCAGGCGCAGAAGATGATGAAGCGCATGGCCTCCGGAGGAGGCATGCCGGCCGGGATGCCCGGCATGGGTGCAGGAATGCCCGGGGGCGGGATGCCTCCGGGGATGGGAGCCGGTGCCGGCAGTGCGAAGTCCAAGCGCAAGCAGCAGCAGGCCAAGGGCAAGAAGAAGGGCCGTTCGGGGAACCCGGCCAAAGCCGCCCAGCAGGCCCGGGAGGCAGAGCAGCGTCGTTCGGCCGCCGCGGAGAAGCGATTCGACGGCTCCAGCTTCGGCGGAGGCGGCTCCTCGGGGGAGTTCTCGCCCGAGGAGCTGAATCTGCCGCGGGGATTCGATAAGTACCTGCGCTGAGGCTCTGCGGGTCGGATCGCGTCAGAGGTGCTTTTCTGGCACACTGTATCCGTACTGTGGTCAGCGGCGGACACCCTCTACCTCCGCCGTCCGATCATCGTCATTTTGCGGTCGTATCGCCTGAGCAGCACTCCCCACGCAGCCGGATAGTCGACCGCGCCTCTGATACGAGCAACAGGAGTTGACCACACCCGTGGCAGTGAAGATTCGCCTCAAGCGGATGGGCAAGATCCGCGCACCGTTCTACCGCGTCGTCGTCATGGACTCTCGCGTCAAGCGCGACGGAGCCGCGATCGAGCAGATCGGCAAGTACCACCCGACCGAGGAGCCGTCGTTCCTCGAGATCGATTCTGAGCGTGCCCAGTACTGGCTCGGCGTCGGCGCCCAGCCGACCGAGCAGGTCCGGGCGCTGCTGAAGGTCACCGGTGACTGGCAGAAGTTCAAGGGCCTCGACGGCGCAGAAGGCCGCCTGAAGACCAAGGCGCCCCGAGAGGAGTTCGTGGCGCCGGACAAGGGTTCGGTCGTCGTGGAGAAGTCCGAGGAGCCGAAGGCGGCAGAGCAGGCACCGGCTGAGGAGCCCGCTGCTGAAGCCGCACCCGCCGAGGACGCCGACGCCGAGAAGGCTGAGTGATCCATGTCTGCTGACGCCGTGCTGACCGACGCCCTGGACCACCTCGTCCGCGGCATCGTGGATTCTCCGGACGACGTCGATGTCCGCCGCAAGCTCGGCCGACGTCACGGCGTCCTGCAGGTCCGCGTCCACCCGGATGACCTGGGGCGGGTGATCGGCCGGGCAGGCCGCACCGCCAAGGCACTGCGCACTGTGGTCGGTGCGCTGCCCGGCGGCGAGGGGGTTCGGGTCGACGTCGTCGACACCGACCGTCGTCGCTGAACGGCACGGAGGACCACGCAGATATGACATCGACTGACCGTCCCGCACGAGGTCGGCAGCCCAGCGACCCGCAGGCCGAGCGCCTGCGGGTCGCTCGCATCGGTAAGCCCCACGGCGTGCGCGGTGAGGTCACCGTCCAGCTGTTCACCGACGAGCCGGAGACTCGACTCGCACCCGGCGAAGCGCTCATCCGTCAGCACGGCCGAGACACCGCTGACCGTGAGACCCCAGCACTGACCGTGCGCACCCAACGGTGGAACAAAGACATCTGCCTGCTCGGCTTCGAGGAGATCACCGACCGCAACGCTGCCGAGGCCCTGCGCGGGTCGATGCTGCACATCGAGGTCTCCGACGACTCCCACCACGATGACGAGGGCTGGTACACCCACCAGATCGCCGGGCTGCGCTGTTTCTCCGGACGCCAGCGAGATCGCGGAACCGTCCTGGGCACGGCGGAGGAGATCCTCTCGGGTCCGGCGCAGGACCTCCTCGTCGTCCGGGCTCCAGACGGTGAGGAAGTGCTCGTCCCCTTCGTCGACGAACTCGTGCCCGAGATCGACCCCGAGGTGGGACGAATCATCCTCACCCCGCCCGAGGGTCTCTTTCCGCAGGACCAGCAGCGATGACGCCGATGCGCCTGGACCTGGTCTCCATCTTCCCGGAGTTCTTCGACGTCCTGGACCTCTCCCTGATCGGACGGGCCCAGCAGGACGGGCTCTTACAAATCCGCCGCCATCAGCTGCGCGAGCACACCACGGACCGGCATCGCACCGTCGACGACACCCCCACCGGTGGGGGCGCCGGGATGGTGATGCGGCCTGAACCGTGGGCGCTGGCCCTGGAGGGTGTGTTGGCAGATGTCACACCGGATCCTGCTGAGGCGGCAGAGCCTGCGCCGGACTCCGCCCGTCCGACCCTGATCATTCCGACTCCGGCCGGTGCCGTCTTCACCCAGAGCATCGCCGAGGACCTCGCCCGCCGTGAGCACCTGGTCTTCGCGGCCGGGCGTTATGAAGGCATCGATCAGCGGGTGGCCGACTGGGCCCAGGAGCGTTTCGAGGTGATGCCCCTGAGTATCGGAGACTACGTGCTCAACGGCGGCGAGGTCGCGGTGATCGCCATGGTCGAGGCCATCACCCGGCTCATCCCCGGTGTGATCGGCAACCCGGTCTCCCTGGAGGAAGAATCCCACTCCGACGGGCTGCTCGAGTATCCCGTCTACACCAAACCGGCTCTCTGGCGCGGCCTGCCGGTGCCGGAGGTACTCCTCTCAGGTGATCACGCGCGGATCGCGGAACACCGCCGTGAGCAGCAGCTGCGCCGGACTCGGGAGATCAGGCCCGATCTCTATGCGCGCCACCTGGCCCAGCGTGGGGATCATCTGGCATAATTGTGCCTCGCGCCTGCCGGACGTACCGCTCTGCCATGGGGGACGGTCGTCGACAGCAGCCGCCCGTCTCCGCAGTTCGCGCGGAGGACGGCACTGACGAGTCTTTGGCCAGTATCAGCGTGCTGAGAAGAGTCCGCACCACGCGGCTCCGCTGGCTTGTGACATCACGGACCTCTGACCTGTGGCAGTCGTCCGAGGAGAAGATATGAAGCCTCTCGACTTCGTCGACGCAGCCAGCCTGCGTTCGGACATCCCCGAGTTCAACGCCGGTGACACCGTCAACGTCCACGTGAACATCATTGAGGGCCGTACCTCGCGTGTTCAGGTGTTCAAGGGATATGTGATCGGCCGTCAGGGCAGCGGCGTCGGTGAGACCTTCACCGTGCGCAAGGTCTCCTTCGGCGTGGGCATCGAGCGTACCTTCCCGGTGCACTCCCCGGTGCTTGAGAAGATCGAGGTCGTCGCCCGTGGTGATGTGCGTCGCGCCAAGCTGTACTACATGCGTGAGCGTCACGGTAAGGCCGCCCGCATCCCGGAGAAGCGTGAGTCGGCCATCGCCCGTCAGCTGGGCGAGGACGTCGAGTCCTCCGTCGAGGGCTGATAGCCGTACCGTCGAGCCGTGGACCTGTGGGTCCGCCTCGAGTCCGTCTCACAGATGACTTCACCCGCAGGCCCCGCACCGACCGGAGACACCGGTCAGGTGCGGGGCCTGCGGGCTGTCTGCCGCCGGTTGCCGGCGGGTCTGCGGCTGCGTCACCTGGTGATCATCGTTGCCGTCCTGGCCGTGGTGCTCGTCGCCGTGCTGCGCAGCGCCGTCGTCGATGTCTATACCGTCCACCAGGAGTCCATGCGGCCGACGCTTCATGACGGAGAACGGATGCTGGTGGACCGGACGGTGGGCGAGGGCGACGTCGAATCCGGCGCCGTGATCGTCTTCGACGGCACCGGCTCCTTCACGCCATACCAGGAGGATCAGGGGGCGATGGCTGCCGCTGTGGCGAGGATTGGCCATTGGTTCGGCATCGGGTCACCCCCGGAGACCTATGTGAAGCGTGTCATCGGCGTCGGCGGTGAGACCGTGACCTGCTGTGATGACCAGGGGCGGCTGAGCATCGACGGCGAAGCCCAGGACGAGGAGTACCTCGCCCGGGAGATCTCCGCGGATGACCCGGCCTCGCGTCAGGAGTTCGATGTGGTCGTGCCGGAAGGCCGGGTCTGGGTGATGGGCGATAATCGGCACAGCTCCGTCGATTCCCGAGATCTCCTCGGTGCCCCCGGGGGAGGGATGATCAGCGAGGATCGCGTGGTCGGAGAGGTCACTGAGGTGTTCTGGCCCTGGTCCCAGCGGCGCAGTCTCGCCGCCGGAACCGGCGATGCCGCTGAGGCAGTGCCGTGAGAGGACGGACGCCATGCCGCTAGATGCCACACTGATCCCTGAACTCGCGCTGGCGCAGAGCACCGGTGCACGGTTCGTCGCCGGAGTCGATGAGGTCGGCCGCGGCGCTTTGGCCGGGCCTGTCAGTGTGGGCGTGGTGGTGGTCGATCTGGACCATCCCGAGATCGGTGCGGAGCAGACCGGCGTCTGGCCTGTGCTGCGTGGTGTGCGCGATTCCAAGGCGCTGACCCCGCAGGCCCGGATGAGGTGGGCCCCGATCATTGAGGCCCAAGTTACCGCGCACAGCGTGCAGCACCGGGCGGCGCACCGGATCGATGACATCGGCCTCAGTGCTGCGCTGCGTGAGGCTGGGCTCGCCGCCTTGCACGCCGCCGAGGCCGGATTGGGGCATCGGGTCGATGCCGTCATCGTCGACGGTGCCCAGGACTGGCTCACCGGCGGGCGGTCCGAGCGGGTGCACCCGATGATCAAGGCCGACTCCTCAGCATTGTCTGTGGCTGCTGCCAGTGTGCTGGCCAAGGTGGCGCGTGATGAACTGATGGCGGGGTTCGCCCGTCAGTACCCGCCGTATGCCTGGCAGTCCAACCGGGGTTACGGTTCTGCCGCCCACCGTGAGGCGCTGGCCGATCACGGAGTGACGCCTCTACACCGCAAGAGCTGGAATCTGGGCCCGACGGCGAGAGACTCCTCCGCAAGCTCCTCCACAGGTGCCTCCACCGACTGACGACACGCCCGGGCCCTCCACAGCCTGCCCATCTCGACTCGTGCCGTACCGGCTGACCCCGGCAGAGTGATGCCTCAGACAGCGAGACCGGGTTCCCCGGCGCTGGGTCTGAGCACCGGCCGGAAGGATGGCGATCCTCTCCGGCCTACGGGGAGGAGAACGAGGGCAGATGCGGGCGAAAGATCGGACCGGCCTGATCGGCGAGGAATTGGCGGCAGATCATCTGCGCGGCCTCGGGCAGGTGGTGCTGGAACGCCGGTGGCGCACCGGACGTGGTGAGGTGGACCTGATCACCGTCGACGACGGCGAACTCGTCGCCGTCGAAGTCAAAACCAGGCGGGGGCGCGGATACGGGCATCCGGCAGAGTCTGTCTCGGCGGAGAAGCTGCGCCGACTGCATCTGCTGCTGGCCGACTACGCGGCCCAAGCCGGGGCGTTACGCTGCCCGCGGCGCGTCGATGTGGTGGCCGTGATCCTCGGTGCGGCGCAGACGGACCATCACGGGGCGCCGAGCATCGAGCATCTGCGAGGCGTGTACCGATGACGATGGGACGTACGCGCGGTGTGGTGCTCGTGGGTCTGCGGGGACATCTCATCGACGTCGAAGCCGATATCGGACAGTCTCTGCCGGCGTTCGTGCTGCTGGGCCTGCCGGATGCCTCCTTGCGGGAGAGCCAGGACAGGATCCGGGCCGCGGCGAAGAACACCGGCGTGGCGCTGACCGACCGTCGACTCACCATCAATCTGCTGCCGGCCTCCCTGTCGAAGTCCGGGTCCGGGCTGGACCTGGCGATCCTCATGGGTGCCTGGGCCGCCGACGGACGAGTCCGGGGCACTGACGAGGTCGTCTTTCTCGCCGAACTGGGTTTGGACGGGCGGCTGCGCCCGGTTCGAGGCGTGTTGCCCGCGGCCGCCGCAGCGGCGCGGGCGGGCGTGGAGATGATGGTGGTCAGCCGGGAGAACGCCGCCGAGGCCGCTCTGGTGCCCGGGCTTGAGGTCCTCTCCGCCTCTCACGTCGCCGAGGTCTTGGCGGCCTTCGCGGTGGTGTCGAAGACCAGGCAGGAACTGCGCAGCGCCGGATTCGACAGCCAGAGGCTGCAGCTTGACCGTCACACCGGCGGAAGCTCGGACGGTGCGGAGCCCTGGTATACAGCAGAGTCTGTTGAGAATGCACAGCCTGCTGCGGCTCCAGGGGCGTCCCAGATGCACGGTGAGAGGGCTGAGGTCCTGGACCTGCGAGATGTCCGAGGCCAATATGAGGCCCGGCTGGCGTTGGAGATCGCGGCCGCCGGAGGACATCACTTGTTGATGATGGGGCCACCCGGTGCGGGGAAGACCATGTTGGCCGAACGTCTGCCGAGTATTCTGCCGCCGCTTCAGGATGCGGCGGCCACTGAGGTCACCGCGATCTCGTCGATCGCCGGTGGGGCCGAGCCGGTCACAGCACTGCGCCGACGTCCACCCTTCGAGGCGCCGCACCACAGCGCCTCCACGGCGTCGTTGATCGGTGGTGGGGCGCGGATGGCCCGCCCGGGTGCCGTGACGCGGGCTCACCACGGCGTATTGTTCCTCGACGAGGCCCCGGAGTTTCCCCGCACTACCTTGGATGCCTTGCGACAGCCTCTGGAGACCGGCGGGATCACCCTGCACCGTGCCGCCGGAGCGGTCACCTATCCGGCGGAGTTCCAGTTGGTGCTGGCCGCCAACCCCTGTCCCTGCGGTTATATGCTTTAGGTGTGTCAAGCGTGGCCAGGAAGCCCGGGAAGTGAGCACAGTGACCCGGCTAAACTGCCTCCTCACCGCTCTGCTCACCGGTGAAACCCTAGGTCAGAGCAGGTTTGGTGAGCAGAGTGAGCACGGTGAGCAGGAGTGGCCGGCCCTCCGGTTGCGTACATAATGACCGGCTTCGGGGTGGGGTGATGGATTTTGGTCCCGCTGAGCGCGAGATCAAGAATCTTGCTCACTCTGCTCACCGCAGCCCCGAAACCCCCGGAATGACGGGCCAGAGGCGGTGAGCAGAGGGGTGAGAACCTGGTGAGCAGAGGGGGTAGGTGGAGAACCGCTGCTCACCAGGAGCTGTGGTGGGGTTCTGTGCGTGCTTCATCGTGAGTGTTAGTAGATCACCAGACGCGCGATAGTATTCACACAATGGCCTCGTAGACCAGGAAGGTACGCACCCATGACTGATGAGCACACCGTCCCGCCTGAGTCCAAGCTGCTGAAGGAAGTCCAGTCCCTCTCCGGCATCCCCGTGCCCGAGCTGGCCGAGGCCACCGGCCTGTCGAAGGCCACCATCCACTCCGCCATCCAGGGTGTGCGCTACAAGACCGGCGGCTCCATCCCTGCCCCGCCGTCGGACAAGACCCTGGTGAAGCTGGCCCGAGCCCTGTCCATCACCCCTGACCAGCTGCGCCACGCCAGCCCCAACCGTGCCCGGGCGATCCACGAGCTCTCCGAGGAGCCCGCGCTGGAGAAGTCCCTGCCCAGCGATGAGGAGAGTCAGGCTGCTGCGGCCGCTCACCTGAGGCTGGCCCGCAGGGTGCTGTCCACCTTCACCGACCAGGAGCTACTCGACGAGATCGCTCGACGGGCGGCTGAGCGCAACGAGCGTGAAGCCTCGGCGGGTTCCTGATAGTCTCTCCGGCACTACCTCTCCAAGCTGAGACCCCACCGGGGTTTGTCATGCCCAGAAGCAGCCGCAGGCTGCACCGGGCAGCAGAGCAGCTTGGTAATCACATAGTGGAGGTAGTTCTTTGAACGACATCATCACCCTGTCCCCCGCAGCACAGTCTCTGATCCGTGATCAGATTTCGCTGCTCGAGGGGATCTACCCCGCTCGGGTGAACCACGATTTCGTGGTCCAGCGCCTGCAGGAGGCTCGCCACAACCTCGAGCATCTGCTGACGCTGAGCTCCTCCGAGACTCCAGGTCTCACTGCGGAGGACGCCGAGCACTTCCGCACCATCCAGGTCGCTCCCTTAGTCGCCGAGCCCATCGAGGCCGAGCGTCTGATGGCGGTGGAATCCACCCCTCAGCATCGTGCTGCGACGCATCTGCTGACTCGCTCCCCGCACTATGCGGAGCTGGTCACAGCGCTGGTCGCCAGCGATGACTGCGGCTGGATGGGGTTCGTCTTCCCGCTGGATGACGAGCTCACCACCTTCGAGGTTCCCCAGCATCTCTCCGACGAGGCCCGCCGCGTGGGCTCGCTGGTGCTGATGCTGCTGGGCGTCTCGATCCGTGAGTCCCTGGGTGAGCTGCTGCCTGGTCTGGACCCTCAGTCCTCGGTGGCCTTCGCCGAGGCCTGCCAGATCCTGCAGCAGTAGCACCGCCGGAGGCGGAGCCGGGTAGCTCCTCGAACGTCATCCCGACCGAGAGGAGCTGCCCGTGTCTGTCGCCACCATCACCCCCGCTGTCTGGATCGGCTGCCTGGCCTGCTACAACGCCGGTGCCCTGACCGGCAACTGGTACGAAGCCGCTACAGCTGATGAGATCACCCCGGAGAAGCTCCACGGCCACCAGACTCCTCACGAGGAGCTCTGGGTCATGGATCACGAGCACCTGCCCATCGAGGGCGAGTGCTCGCCGCATGAGGCTGCCAAGCTCGCCCGGCACCTCGACGAGGTCGACGAGCACCTGCTGCCGGCATTCCTGGCCTGGATCGGCTCCGGCTCCTACGTCCTGGACGGGGAGAACCTGCCCGACCACGGAGAGTTCACCGACCGCTACGCCGGCCACTGGGACTCCTTCGAGCAGTACGCCCACAACCTCGCCGACGAGACCGGGATGCTCAGCGGCATCCCCGAGCACATCGCCCGGTACTTCAACTGGCAGTCCTGGACTGACGACCTGCAGCACGACTACACCGTGCTCGATGCCTCCGAGGGAGGCGTCTACGTCCTCCGGGACCACTGATTTGTCGCTTCCTTAAGCGTCCCTCTCACACCCAAGACCACCCTCACCAGGAGGTTCCCCATGCCCAAGATCGCCTACGTCAACAGCCCGTTCGGTGACCCCGAGATCCACGCCCCGGGATGCGCCGACATCAAGAAGAAGGTCCGCCGAGGCTTCGACCTCGCCGGCTACGCCGAGGCCACGACCCAGCGCGAGGCCTTCTACGACTACAACGCCGACTTTATCGACGACGGATACACCGAAGAGGACTTCTGGAACCTGAAGTTCTACCCGTGCGCAGGACTCTGAAGAGAGGAGAACCATGACCACCGACGAGAAGCTCATGCGGACCGAGGAGATCATCCGCGCCCAGATCAAGCGGTTCGATGAGGTCCTAGCCGATCCTGACTGGGAATGGGACGCGATGGTCGAAGCTGCCCTGGAGGTCCGTGACGAGCTGAAGAGGACGATGCCTGACCCGCCTGAGATCCAGGCGTTCATCGCCTGTGCGACCTGCCGCGAGGGCGGGATCAACATCGGTGACTGGTACACCGCCCGCACCGCGGACGAGGTCACCCCCGAGATGATCCACAAGGGGCCGACGCCTCACGACGAGCTGCGGGTCTACTGGCTGGAGAAGACCTTCCTCGAAGAGCCGCTGACTCTCGCAGAGACCGCTCAGCGGATTCGGTAAGACAGCAGAAGACCCCCGACACCTTACGGTGCGGGGGTCTTCTTTTCTGCTGTGAGGGTCAGTCCTGCTCAGCGGCTTCCTCCTCCTCGGCCTCACCCTCACCCTCACCCGGGTGCATGCCGAGGCCGTGAAGATATTCAGTCGTCAGTGCCATCATCAGGGCCTTGAGAATCACCTTCTCCGGCTCGGCGGCGGCGTCCAACACCTCACGCACCTCATCCACGTAGGTGTCCCAGTCCTCGTGGTGGACCTTCTGCACGACGATTCCCTCGTTGTCACGGTAGTTGTCGCTGTTGATCTGGCGAAGTTTCCATGCAAGCTCTTCGTCCTTCTTCTGCGCCTCAAGAGCCTCGACCACCTTCTTGTGCTCTTCGAGCTGCTCAGGGGTCGCGTTTGCCTTGAAGTGCTCCCACTGCTTCTCCTTCTCCCGGTATTCCTCCAAGAGTCGAGGCCGAATCGCGATCATGTGTTGCTCCATCGCGCGCAGCTCTTCAGGAGCGGTCTCGGGGATTCGCGGCTCATCCCCTTCGCTCTCCATCTTCTCGATCTTCTCGCGCACCTCGCGGGGGTCGAAGTCGGGGATCTCAAGGGTCATGCCTGTCACTCTCCTCATGCTCAGTTACCGCTGACTCTGTGAACGCTCCCAACTGAAGCTGAACGCACCCTGGTGTTGATCATCACATTGCGCAAGGCCACTTCGACTATGTGTTCTCGGTGGCCCACGTCTTCAGCTCCTAGTGCGCCGCCGAGGGCGGCCCCGGGCGGCTCCTGACACCTGCCCTGAGTGTGAGGAGCACGCCTTTGAATGCTGACACCACCACCCGGACTGCTGAGAACCCCCTGCTTCCCGATTCTGCTGAGGCGAACTCCGCCCTCGAGGCCGCCGCACAGTGCCTTGCTGACACGCAGGTTGCGGGGTTTGAAGCGGAACCCGATCAAGTCAATCGACAACACGAACAGGCCCTGAAACGCGTTGCCGCGACTGCCGAAGGGCGCGAGCATCTTCGCCGTCAGCTCGCCGAGGCCCAGAGCGTAGTAGACACCTTCACGGAGCCCACTGCGGCACTTGGCCGGGACTACCCAGACCTACCTCCGGCCTCTCAACTCAGTCGCAAGAACTCACTGGAGACGGTCAGGACTTACCCGCAGTTGATCGCACGCGGCGAGTCCCGGCAGGCGTGCTTGGCGGCGTTCGCGGATGCAGGCTTCGGCCAGCAATCGCGCCGCATCGCTGCAGCCGAGGCCAGGAGAGTCCTTCAGGCCTGGGGCGACCACGAGGTGCGGTACACGTTCGGCCCGTACCGCGAACCGCGCCCTAGGCGGATTGTGAAGGTCACGCGAGACCACATCTACACCGAAGCGCTGGGTCTAGAGGGCCCCAGTCAGATCACCCTCTCCCGGCAGCACTTTCACCAGGACGCTGCGGGAAACCTCCTCGTCGCCGATCCCCGTATGCACGGCGGCCTGCCCTACGCCATGTACTCACCGATTGGAGACTGATCCATGACCGAGACCGCCCACGGCACCAACCCGCTGTCCATCGTCGAGCTGGGCGATGCCCTTGCACTGACCCAGCACACCTTCGGCCGTGTGCCCGAGGACTCCCTGGTCCTCATCGGCCTGCGTGATGGGACGACCCAGGGCCACCTGCGAGTGGACCTGGACCCCATCGCCTCCATGCCCGAGGCTTACGCCGAGCAGGTGGCCACGTGGCTGACCGCTGACCCGGAGAAGGCCCCCGAGGGTATCTGCGTGATCGTCTGCGACCAGCAGCACAACCACGCCGAGGAGACTCTGGACCGGATCTCCATCGCGCTCAGCTCAGCGTTCGGCGAGATCCCCATCGCTGTGGAACACCGCCTGACCGACGAGGTCCGCGGGCCCATCGCTCTGCGGAAGGCGCTCACCCGGCATCCCTACCTGCAGATCGACCAGAAGCCGGACCCGGCCGAGGAGGCTGCTGCCTGGGTGAACCAGCCGCGGCAGGAGATCTCCTACCCGGACAAGGCCTCAGTGGACTACCTGCTGACTCCGCTGATCCCGATGCTGCTGGACGCCGAGGAGCCGGACTGGCCGGCGATCACCGAGCTGGAGCACCAGATCGACGATGCTGTGGCTCGGTGCGCTCCCCACGTGAAGCCGCTGGTGATCGGCGCGAAGACGCTCATCGTCCACGCCCAGGGCCAGGGCACTCTGGCGGCTGAGATCCTCACCCACGCCGAGGACTCCGACAGCCCGGTGGTGGAGTTCGCCCGCAGGATGACCGCCACGATCCACCCGTTCGCGCAGACCTACGCGACCAGCCATGCCAGGTTCAGGAAGGAGAACCGCAGCCAGTAGCTGCGCCACGAGATCCCTCGCTCTGGAGCATCACCTCCGGGGCGGGGGATCTTTTTTTCACACCCCTCGCTTGGACGCAGTGACTGTGCCTAAGCTCGAGGGCATGGGGAGGAAGTTCTACACGCTGGATGAGGTCGCCGAGGCGCTGGCGATCTCGATGTCTCAGATGCGAGCACTGATCAAGCGCGGTGAGATCGAGGGCATCCAGATCGGCGGGCGCGGTCAGTGGCGCATTGAGGACGCGAAGCTCGAGGAGTACATCGAGCGGATGTACGAGGAGCAACGCCGAGAAAGACGCGAGTAGGACTCTCTCAGCTGAAGTCACCCCATGTGGCGGATAGGTCCACGAAAAGCTGATTCCCGTACTTGTAGT
Source organism: Nesterenkonia aerolata (assembly GCF_031470965.1). Lineage (NCBI taxonomy): Bacteria > Bacillati > Actinomycetota > Actinomycetes > Micrococcales > Micrococcaceae > Nesterenkonia > Nesterenkonia aerolata. The sequence goes on from NZ_JAVKGR010000008.1 coordinate 138,232, forward strand.
CGAGCCATCTGCTCCGGTGAAGCTGATGCACGGCAACACCTGGCGCGATGCCAATTTCCTTGGCCACTGCCCTGATCTCGTGGTCCTTCAGACGGCCACGGAACGGCTCGAGTCCCGCCTCTCCGAAGAGGATCTTGCGCGCGAACTCGTTGGCGTTCTTCTCCGCGGCTGAGTTGCGCTTCTTCGGAGTGGAGTACTCCACGTGCATCTCCCCGCGTGGGTCGTTGAGCACGTGCCCGATCTCGTGGAAGAGAGTCCAGATCACGAATCCGCACTTCTTGCCCCATCGGCCTGTCTGCTGAATGACAGGTACTCGCTCATCGATCCACCGGGGACTGCCGCACGGATAGGTGACATCTGATCTGGCTTGCCCACTGGGCGGCCTG
>NZ_JAVKGR010000009.1:0-31339 GCF_031470965.1 Nesterenkonia aerolata
CGATGACGTGACACATGGTGTGCGGGATGTCGTGGGACATCGTGTGAACGATGTCGTGCAACCAGACACTGTCACCCCGACCCTATGAAACGCCGGGACATCGCTAGTCGATGTCCCGGCGCTTTTCTGTCTGCACTGCCTGCGTGTCCGGCACGGTGCCCGGGCATCAGGGTCATGGGGCAACAACCCGTCCAGACACCCCACTCGCACCTGTTCCGACTCAGAGGCTCGCGAGGAACATTCCGATTCCTTCGAGAGCACTGTCGATAGTCTCCTCACCGGCGGCATAGGACAGGCGCACAAACCCCTCGCCCGCCTCACCGAAAGCTGTCCCCGGCACCACGGCCACCCGTTGTTCGTGCAGGAGCCTGTCGGTGAACTCGGCACTGGTGAGGCCCGTTCCACGGACGTCCACAAAAAGATAGAACGCCCCGTCCGGCCGGACATACCCCAACCCTAGATCCGTCACGCCGCGGATCAGCCGGTCACGGCGTCGCTCATACCTGGCGAGCATGTCCTGCGTGGAGGCGTCCGGGCCATCCAGCGCGGCCACAGCGGCGCGCTGGACGAACTCCGGAAGACACCCGACGATGCCCTCCTGCAGCCGAGGCATAGGAGCGACCAACCGGGCATCGGCGATGACGAAACCGAGCCGCCAGCCCGTCATCGCGTGACTCTTCGACAGCGAGTTCACCACCAGCGTCCTGCCGAAATCAGGACGGACCTGGGCGACGGATGTGACGCGCTGCACACCAACCTGGGCACCGAAGATGATCCGGTCATAGACCTCATCGGACAAGATGTAGATACCGTGACGCTCGGCCAACTCCACCAGCTTCTCCAACTCCTGGGGCGCAATGACGGTACCCAGCGGGTTCGACGGTGAGTTCAGCACCAACAGCTTCGTCCGAGGGCTGATCATAGGTTCCACCAGCTCAGCGGTGAGTCGGAACCCGTCACTCGGCTCCAACGGAATGCGGACGGTCTGAGCCTTCAGCAGGTGAGCCTGCCCGAGGTAGTTCGGATACGCCGGGTCGGTTACCAGGACCTCGTCGCCCGGGTCGAGGATGACGCTCATCGCCAGCAGCAACGCCTCATTGCCGCCCGCTGTGATCATCACATTATCCGGCAGCACGTCTCGGCCCCAGCGCTGCCCATAGTGCCGGGCGACCGCCTCACGAAGCTCGACGATGCCGGTATTCGGGGTATAGCGGGTACCACCCGCCCGCAGGGAGTCCATCGCGGCCTCGATGACATGGGCAGGAGAATCGAAATCCGGCTCACCCACAGTGAGCTTCACCACCGGTTCGCCGGAGAGGCGTTCCTGCTCGGCCACGCGGTCGAACACGCCACGGATGGCAGAGGGCGGATACTGTGAGGCCGTCCGGGAGAGAGCTGACTCATCGAGCGTCATGGCCACAGCCTACTGTGCCGACGGCGATCCACGGCCCCGGGAGCCTCAGCAGACGAGAACGTACGTTGAGGCTCCGTCTCCGGAGCACGGCGTCAGGCAGGGCAGGTCCCAACCTTGAAGTGGGGGACGACCCTTTGCCGGCCCCGTCGGGCAGAGCCGACTACCCTGGCACATGAGCCTCCGGCGGGGCGAGCAGCAAGCCCCACCGCAGGAGCGCCGTCGCCGTACGTTGATGCCGCAGATCGGAGCAAGATCATCACCTCTGAAGGCCAGAACCCCCGCCGCCGGGGCGATGAGGCCCGCCGCATGCCGGTCATCGTGCCTCTCCTGGCGGCGTTGGTCGCCGCTGTGCTGGTGACCGTGGTGCTGCTGCCCAATCCCTGGGCATTGCTGGCCGGGCTCGTCGTCGGTGGCGCCATCGGCGGCGGCACAGCAGGCCTTCTGGTGCGCACCGGACAGGCACGCGACAGCCTCGAACCCGGCCGACGGTCCTCAGAACAGCTCAAGCTCGACTCGCGTCTGGACGGCATCGACCGCACAGTGCGCGCCCGGGCCGCGGACCTCCCACCTGCCGCCCAGGGCCAGCTGCGCATGATGATCGTCGGACTCGGCGAGATCGTGGACCGTTGGCCCGAACTCGAACGCCTCCCCGAACACAGAGAAGGAGTGCGCCGGATGGTCGAACGCCACCTGCCACGTACTCTGGAGGTCTTCCTGGCTCTGCCCGACCGCGATAAGCCCCGCTATGCCGGTGAGTTCAAAGAGCAGATCGGCGTGCTGGCAGAAGCCGTCGCCAAGACCCGGGACCGGGTCGTCGCCCGGGACCTCAACGCCCTACGCACCAACAGGTGGCTGCTCGAAGAGGCGCTCACCGACCCGGAGGAACGGCTCTTCAAACGTCACGGCCTCTGACCAGTTCCCACAGCACCGCGGCGAGATCCGCCGGAGCGGGGATCCGGTGACTGGCCGCCGTCGGCCCCTCTCCGACCTTCACGCCGACGTCCCCCTCTCCGAGCACGGCGAAGCCCTGCTCATCGGTGACATCATCGCCGGCGAACAGCACCGCATCGGGCGAGATATGCACGCGCAGCTGCTCGATCGCCTCACCTTTGGTCGCGTGCACCACCACCGCCTCCAGGATGCGTTTGCCCGCCTTGACGTGTACTCCCTCGACACGGCCCGCCGCCGCCTCTGCGCGGGCCAGCAGGGCATCGCCGACGTCGGCGTCGCTCACCCGGCGCACGTGCATCCCCGCCCCCGCTGGTTTGTGCTCCACCCAGGCCCCCTCGACCTCGGCGGCGAGACTCTCGAAGACCTCGACGAGCTCGGCGCGGGCGTGTCGTTGCGCGGCGGTCAGCTCCAGAGCCTCAGCGGCACTCTGCGCCGCAGAGCCCGCGCCGGAGAGATCCACCTCCGCCCCGTGCGAGCCCACTAACAGAACCCCCGACGGCGGCTGAGCCAGGCGCCGCAGAGTCTGCAGCGGGCGCCCCGAGACATAGGCCAGAGTCACACCTGGCTGCCCCGCCAGGGCCTCGATGGCCTCAGCGTTGCTCGGTACCGGCCGCGCCGCTTCCGCATCAGCCACCAGCTCTGCCACACAGCCGTCGAAATCCAGGCACACCAGCAACCGGGGAAGCACCGCGGCTGTGCGCAGAGCCTCGGCCAGCTCCTCAGAGAGCCGCGGTCCAGAACCATCGGGCGTCGCTGCCATCAGCTCAGCTCCTCCAAACGATTCAGGAAGTCCTGAGCCCAGCGCTGGACATTATTGGAAGTCACCTGCCGGCGCAGCGTCCGCATCCGCCGCCGGGACTCCTCCTCATCCATGTGCACCGCCTGCAGGATGGAAGCCTTGAGCTCGTCGACGTCGTGCGGGTTCACCAGCAGGGCCTGCTTCAGCTGGTCAGCCGCTCCCGTGAACTCCGAGAGCACCAGCACGCCGCCGCCGTCACGGCGAGCGGCCACATACTCCTTGGCCACTAGGTTCATCCCATCACGCAGTGCTGTCACCAGCAGCACATCCGCGGCCAGGTAGAGCGCGACCATCTCCTCTACCGGATAGGAATGATGCAGATACCGGATCGCGGTATGGGCCATCGTGTCGTATTCCCCGTTGATCCGCCCGACGGTCGCCTCGATCTCCTCACGCAGCAGCCGGTAGGACTCCACCCCCTCACGGGAGGGGCTGGCCACCTGCACCAGGCAGACATCCTCCGGGGAGACCGCCTTCTCCGCCAACAGCTCCTCCAGCGCCTTCATCCGATGCCGGATGCCCTTGGTGTAGTCCAACCGGTCCACTCCCAACAGCACAGTGCTCGGCTCACCGAGTTCGCGGCGGATCTGCTGGGAACGGGCGATGATGTCCGGGCGCTCCGAGAGCGCGACGATCCGCTCGGTGTCGATGGAGATCGGAAAGGCTCTGGCCTCCGAGATGCGGTGGCCGCCGTCCTCGGGGGCGCTGGTCCGGCGGGTGCCCAACCCGCGTGCCGGATCCTCACCGTGACCGGCGATGCTCGAGCCCAACTCATCGGAGGAAGGCTCGGAGACCACATACACCTGATCCGAGCGGATATAGAGACCCAGCCGACTGCGCACCGCCCGCTGGAAGTTCCGGGCGTCCGACTCACGCTGGAAGCCGATCAGATCAGCGCCCAGCAGCCCGCGCAGCACCGCCTGGCGCCAGGGCAGCTGTGAGAACAGTCCCGACGGCGGGAACGGGATGTGGTTGAAGAAGCCGATCCGCACATCCGGGCGCATCTCGCGCAGCATCGCCGGCACCAGCTGCAGCTGATAATCCTGCACCCACACCACCGCCCCCTTCGCGGCAGTGGCCGCCGTCGCCTCGGCGAAGCGCTGATTGACCCGACGGTAGGCCTCATACCAGTGGCGGTGGAACTCCGGGCGGGCGATGACATCGTGGTACAGCGGCCACAGCGTCCCGTTGGAGAAGCCCTCGTAATACTCCTCCACCTCCAGGGCGCTCAGCGGCACGGGCACCAGATGCATGCCTTCATGGTCGAAGGGTTCCAGAGTCTCGTCAGCGGCGCCGTGCCACCCCACCCAGGCGCCGTCGGACTCGGCCATGATCGGCGCCAGAGCGGTCACCAGCCCGCCGGGGGAGCGGCGCCACCCGGTGCTGCCGTCCTGGTAGGTGAGACGATCGACAGCCAGCCGATTCGCCACCACCACGAAGTCGTAGCCACCCCCACCCCCGGGGCGTCGCGCGGTCTTCTCACCCATCGAGAGCCTCCTGTGTGACCTGTGTGATATGCCTCGCCACGATCTGTGTCCAGCGTACCCGCCGATCAGTGCTCACGGAGGCCCCGGTGAGGTCGAGATCGCCGGCAGACTCAGGTGACGGCAGCCGCCAGGAGATCGCGGGCATGAGGGCCTCAGGTCAGTGATGCAGTGAACCTCACATCACATAGGCCCCGGAGCTTCGGCGAGCATCCAGGCAGGAGGGCTACTCTGGAGGGCGATTTGCCGTCAGCACCGGGAGAGGATGTATGGCCCGCCACCAGAACAATGAGGGGCTCAGCGCGCGTGAGCGTGCCCGTCAGATGCAGCAGCAGCAGGAACGACGCCAGAAGTCCTCCTCGGTGCTGCTGCGCGTCGCCGTCGTGGTCATCGCCATCGCCGTGGTGGCCGGGCTGACCTATTTCGTCATTCAGCAGCGCCAGGGCGGTGACACTGAGGCGGCGACCCAGGGCGAGGCCCCCTCAGCCGCCAACGAGCACGCCGGAGTGACCCTGACCTCCGCCACAGAGTTCGTCGACGGTGATGACCTCGGCGAGGTCGATGCCGAAGACGTCCCCGGCGGCGACGGCGAGACCCCGGCCGGTGCGCAGGCCCGTGAGGAGGGTGAGGCGCCGCATCTGATCATCTATGCGGACCCCGCCTGTGTGCACTGCGCCGACTTCGAGGAGCAGAACGCCGAGCAGATCAAGGAATGGGTCGACTCCGGCGACCTCACCGTCGAATACCGCCTCGTCACCTACCTCGACCGCGGTTCCCAGACCAACTACTCCGCGCGGGCAAACAACGCCATGATGGCTGTGGCTGAGCAGTCCCCGGAGAACTTCCTGGACTACATGACCGAGATCTTCAGCCACCAGGGTACGGAGCTGAGCAACGACGAGCTCGCCTCCATCGCCGAGGACGACTTCGGCGTGGACATCAGCTCCGCCGTCGACGAGGGCACGTACCGCGCCTTCGCCGCCTACGCCACCGCCGATGCCCAGGAGAACGGTGTGGAAGGCACGCCGACGGTGTACCTCGACGACGAAGACTGGTCCTCCTCGGAGACGGCGTTCCAGGAATGGGCGCAGAACGCGATCGACGAGTACCAGGACGAAGCCGCCTGAGGATCCCCTGATATCCCAGGCTGGCCAGCAGGCCTGCTTCGGCGCTAAGATATCACTTCGGCGCTGACGCAGTGCCGTGCCTCCTTAGCTCAGCTGGTAGAGCAGCTGTCTTGTAAACAGCAGGTCGTCGGTTCGAACCCGGCAGGGGGCTCCACCTCTCAGCGGGCACGTCGCCCGTCCCAGTGATCTCTGCAATCCGGCATCCGCAGACCTCCGGCCGTGCGCCTCGCCGAAACCGCGCTGATTCCCAGCGCCTGATGGAGGACGTATGTCACCCGACTCCGCTCCCGCGGGGAGCCGCAGCCCCGTGCCCGGGAACGGCGCCAGCCTCAGTGAGAACGGCGCCACGATGCCGACCGAGCATAAGGTCACCATCGCGATGCTGCTCGTCGCGGCCTTCACCATGATCCTCAACGAGACGGTCATGAACGTCGCCCTGCGGCCCCTGATGATCGAGTTCGACGTCACCGAGCCGACGGTGCAGTGGCTGACCACCGCATTCATGCTCACCCTGGCCACGGTCATCCCGACCACCGGGTACCTGATGCAGCGGTTCAGCCTGCGCGCCATGTTCACCGCGGCACTGGGGCTGTTCAGTCTGGGAACCGGGGTGGCCGCAGCTGCCGTCGGCTTCGAGATGCTGCTGCTCGGGCGGATCATCCAGGCCAGCGGCACGGCCATCATGCTGCCGCTGCTGATGACCACGGTGCTGACCCTGGTGCCCACTGAGCGGCGCGGAGTGGTGATGGGCAACATCTCCATCGTCATCTCCGTGGCCCCGGCCACCGGCCCTGCGCTCTCCGGGTTCATCCTGCACGTCGCCGATTGGCGCGTGCTGTTCCTCACGATCCTCCCCATCGCGCTGGCTGCTCTGCTGCTGGGCCGTCCGCGGCTCGATGACACCCCCGGCACGGCCGTCGGCAAGCTCAGCCTGCCCTCGCTGCTGCTCTCAGTGCCCGGGTTCGGCGGCCTGGTCTACGGGATCAGCCAGCTCGGCGGCGGTCACGGCACCACCGGTGCTGAGACCGATGCGGCAGGCGGCGTGGACGTCGTCGCCGTCGTGGTGCTGGGCCTGGGCGTGCTGTTCCTGGTGGCCTTCGCGCTGCTGCAGATCCGCCTGCAGCGCACCGGCCACCCGCTGCTGGACCTGCGGCCGCTGAAGTTCACGATGTACACCCGGGCGCTGTCGATGATGCTGCTGATGATGATCGCCCTGTTCGGCGCGATCATCATGCTGCCGCTGTTCCTGCAGACCGTCCGAGGGCTCGACACGCTGCAGACCGGCCTGCTCATGCTCCCCGGCGGGATCCTCATGGCGCTGCTGGCTCCCTGGGTCGGGCGCCTCTACGACAAAGTCGGTCCCAAACCACTGGTCATCCCCGGTGGGGCGGTGCTGGTGCTGGCACTGTTCCTGATGAGCCTGCTGGGCTCGCACACCCCGGAGTGGGAGGTGTTGCTGCTGCATCTGCTGCTCAGCCTGGGCCTGGCGTTCCTGTTCACTCCGGCGTTCACCACGGCGCTGAACCCGCTGCCCCGTCGGCTCTACACCCACGGCACGGCTCTGCTGAACACTCTGCAGCAGCTGGCCGGTGCGATCGGCACTGCGCTGCTCATCGCACTGATGGGGATCGGGGCCGGTGCCGCGGCCTCAGTCGGCGCCGGTGCTGAGGAGGCCACGCTGGAGGGCTTCCGCACAGCGTTCCGCACCGCCTCGATCATGGCGTTGGGGATCATCGTGCTCGGTGCCACACTGCGCGCCACCTCTGCCGAGGAGGCTGCGGGGGCCGAGGCTGCCGATGAGCCGGTCTCACCCCGGGGCTGAGCCGTCGCTGCGGGGCTGAACCGTCGTTGCGGGGCTGAGCGCTGTGCGGTTCAGCCGATCCCCAGGGCCCGCAGGCCCGCGGCCGCGCCGGCGCCGACGATGACCACCACCAGGAACGGGGCGCGCAGCATCAGCGCGACTGCGGCAGCTGCCAGTGCGCCCAGCCGCGCGTCGAAGCTCAGCCCCTCATCGGCGGAGACCGTGTTCATCGTGACCAGCGAGGCCAGCAGCGCGATGGTCAGCAGCCCGGAGACTCGCCCGACCATCGGATGCTGCAGCCAGCTGGCCGGCACGAGATAGCCGACGAGCTTGGTCAGGTACGCCGCCAGACAGGCGAGCAGAATCCAGCCCCACAGGCCCATCAGGAGTCCTCCTCCGGCGCGAGGCTGCCCCGTCGGCGCCGTCCGGCCACGCTCCAGAGCACCGCGGCCGCAGCGGCGACCATCACCGGCACACCGGGCGGCAGCACCGGCATGGTGAGCATCGTGACCAGCGCCGCGAGCACCGCCAGCGCCCAGGGCTCACGTGAACGCAGCCGGGGCCAGAGTAGACCCAGGAACGCGGCGACGACGGCGCCGTCGAGCCCGAGCGTCTCCGGGTCACCGATCACATCACCCAGGGCTGCTCCGAACATCGTGGCCGCGTTCCAGCCGAGGTAGGAGGCGATGCCGGTCACCCAGAACCCGCGCCGGCTCTCGGCAGGGTCGGTCTGGACCATCGCATTGGCTGCGGATTCGTCGATCGTCAGCTGAGCGGCGACGTAGCGGCGCCATCCGGAAGGGTCCAGCAGCGCCTTCATCTGGACCCCGTAGATCGTGTTCCGGGCGCTGAGCAGCGTGGAGGCGCCCAGGGCGGCCGGACCGCTGCCGCCGGCGGCCACCACACCGATGATGGCGAACTGGGAGCCACCCGAGAACAGCAGTGCGGAGAGCGCGACCGCCTGCCAGAAGGTGAACCCCGAAGCCGTGGCCAGCGCCCCGAAGGAGACCCCGTAGAGCGTCAGGGCGGCCGCGATGGACAGGCCCATCCGTGTGGCCGGTGTCATCGTGGGGCGGAATCGAGGCACGCGGGAAGTCTAGCGGGAGGCCGCCGGCAATGTTCTGCGGCAGCTCCGGTTCTGACACGGCGCATCCTCTGGGATAGTGCAGGCGCTGGACCAGTGCAGGCCTGGAATAGTGCAGCCGCTGAGACGTTGTCACCCATTGACAGCGGCCGTAGCCGTGGCCGCCCCCCGATCACCGTTTCAGCGCGTAGAGGAGTCATCATGGCCGCCGAGAACCGAGTCGTCATCGTCGGAGGGCACGGCAAGATCGCCCTGATCGCCGCCGAGCAGCTGAGCCGCGCCGGTCGCTCCGTCGAGTCGCTCATCCGCAACCCTGCACACCGTGACGACGTCACCGCCACGGGGGCTCAGGCGACTGTGCTCGACGTCGAGCAGGCCGACGTCGCCCAGCTCGCCGAGACGTTCTCCGGGGCGGAGGCCGTGGTCTTCTCGGCCGGGGCTGGGGGCGGCAACCCCGCCCGAACCCATGCGGTGGACTACGAGGCCGCGGTGCGGACCATGGAGGCCGCCGCCCAGGCCGGTGTCCGCCGGTACATCATGGTCTCCTACGTCCGTGCGGACACTGATGTGAACACCTTGGACCCGGAGAACTCCTTCTACCCCTACGCGCAGGCCAAGCACGACGCCGACGCTCATCTGCGCCAGACCGAGCTGGACTGGACCGTCCTCGGGCCCGGCGCGCTCACTCTGGAGCCGGGCCGCGGCACTGTGCAGATCCTCGACGCCGAGGGCACGATCGACGGCGCACCGGTGCCCGATGAGCAGAACAGCGTCCCGCGGGAGGACGTCGCCTCGGCGATCACCCACGCCATCACCGCCGGCGCGGCAGTGCGGCAGACGCGCCGCTTCGTCACCGGCGAAACTCCTCTTGAGGAGGCCATTGCCTGAGGCCGCCGGTATGTGTCCGCGCGTCATAGCCCTCTGCCGAATACTCTGCTCATCGGACTATGAGTCCTGCAGGGGGCTATGACGCATCTGCCAGACATCCCGGCTGACCTGAGGATGCGGCAGCGGTGGCGGTCCCGGCCCGGTCCAGGTACCTCGGCGGAGGACGTCCGCGGACCGGTTTCTCAGGTCAGCCTCGGAGGTGCTACCCTTTTCAGGCACGTGCGCCGCCGTGCGTCTGGACGAGAGTCAGACGTTCACCGGGCTGCACAGCCACGGATCCGTAGCTCAGATGGTTAGAGCGCTCGCTTCACACGCGAGAGGTCGATGGTTCGAGTCCATTCGGATCCACTCTCACAGCCCGAAGCTGCCGCTGGCCCGCGCCGCGCAGCCTCGGGCTTTTCTCTCGCCTGAGGCATCCGCCGGCCCTCCCTGTCTTCCCGGCGAGCCCCGCCCTAGGATGCCAGGGGGAGAAGAACCGGAGCCGACGAGCCGCCGAAGGGAGGGACCGTGCCGGAGGAGCCTGATCTGCCGGATGAGACCGCGTCCGATACGCAGCCTCAGCCCACTGCGGCCATCGACCCGGTCATCGCCGAGACACCGGCTGAGCCGACACTAGACCCGGTGGTGCGCTCGACGGCTCCTGAAGAGAGCGAGTCCGGCGGGTTCATGCGAACGCTGACCTCCTCCATCGCCTCCTCCTGGAACGCCTCTCGTGAGGCCCAGGAGCAGGACGAGGAATGGGACACCCGCCCCGGTCCGCTCGAAGTCGGCCAGCGGGAGTCCCGTTCGGGGAGCCTGGGGGCTCAGGGGAGCTCAGGGACTCAGGGGCCCCCGGGCGGCTCGTCCCCTGACGGCGTCGGCGAGACCGCGGGAGACTCCGGGCGTCATGAGTTCCCCCATCCGGCCACCGGAAGCATCGAGCTGCCGGAGCTCGGCGGATACGACCCGCAGACCTCCACCTACACGTTCCGCGAGCCGCAGACGCCGACGTCGCCGGGCTTCGGCGACCGGTTCGGCACCACGGCTGAGCCGTATCACAGTGCCCCGCACCGGGCTGGCCAATATCAGACGGAGTGGCGGCAGACTGAGTGGTATCAGCCCGACGGCACCCGGGTCTTCAGCCCTGCTGCCGGGGCGATCCCGATCATCGACCCGCGCACCGGCCGCCCGGTCGGCCCGGGGGGTGGTCAGTCCGCAGCTCAGCAGGCTCCGGTCCATGGCAGCGGGCCGGCGACGGGCGGCATCACCCTGCCCACCAGGGTAGAGCCCAGCCCCGTCGAGCCCAGCCCCAGCCAGCCCGGTTCTGCCTACCCCAGCCCAGGCCAGCCCAAGGGTGCCGCGCCGTCGTACACCCGTCCGGCCACTGCCTCCACACCGGTCCAGGCACCCGGAGCCGGGGTCTCACCGGCGACGCCCTCCCCGGCTCCGCAGGACCTGCCCCCGGCCGGGCCCACCTCCCCGCTGACTCGCCCGGCAGCACAGGGGCTGCGGCGTCGTTCTGTGCTGCGCTCCTCCCGGCGGACTGCCGATCGCGAACTCGGACGTCCGGGACGTGAGAGCCAGCGCAGCGCACGCCCGCTGTTCGACCGCAGCGTCTTCGATCAGAAGGTCCGCCCGCAGTCGGTGCTGCGTCGGCTCATGCGCCCTGAGGCGCCGATGACCTCCGCGATCCCGATCGTCGACCACTTAGCCGGCACTCCGTTCGAGAACCCCCGTCAGGCCGAGGCGCCGGTCGACACCGATGAGCTGGAGACCATCGCTTTCGTCCTCGACGTCGGTGAGGCGCTGTTCCGCTACGGGGCCGGCGCCCTGGAGGTGGAGACCTCCATCATCGCGATCACCGCCGCCTTCGGGATGAAGAACACCGACGTCGACATCACCAACCAGTCGATCAGTCTCAACTGGGCCCCGGAGGGGAAGATCCCCTACAGCCGGGTGCGTGTGGTGCGTTCCTGGTCCAGCAACTTCCAGGCCCTGGCCGGGGTCCACCACCTGGTCACCGACATCATCTCCGGGCGGCTCACCCGCACCGAGGCCGCCGAGCAGCTGGAGGAGATCACCCACGAGCCCAAGCCCTTCCCGCGGTGGATGGTCACGCTCAGCGGTGCGGTCTTCGCCAGTGCCTTCGCCTCCTTCCTCGGTGCCCCGCTGCTGGATGCGACCATCGGTTTCTTCGCCACGCTGCTGGTGCTGGCGACCACCCGCCGGCTCACCAGCCTGCGGGTGCCGGAGTTCTACTGCCTCTCCGCCGGCGGGTTCGTCGCCACGTTCATGGCCATGGGCGCAGTGGCGCTGGAGATCCCGGTGGAGCCGTTCCACGTGGTCGCCGGGGGGCTGATGATCATGCTGCCCTCAGTGCGCGTGGTCTCAGCCATCCAGGACGCCATCAACGGGTTCCCTCTGACCTCGGCCGGGCGCATCGTCTCCTCGCTGATCGCCTTCATCGGACTCACCTCGGGCATCATGGTCGCAGTCATCACCGCGAACCTGCTGGGCACACCGGAGATCGAACCGGCCCGCGAGCTGGAACGGCTCTACTCGTTCCCGGTGCTGGTGGCGTTGGTCTTCGTGGCCGCGGTGGCCGCGGCCATCGTCGAACAGGCTCGGTGGCGGATCCTGCTGCCCATCGGTGCGGTCTCCGTGCTGGGGTTCTGCGGCTACTACGCGGCGGAGCTCGTCGGGCTGGGGGAGCGGATCACTCCGGTGATCGGTGGGATCGTCGTCGGCGCGCTGGGCCGGCTGGTGGCGCTGCGGATGAACGCGCCGCAGCTGGTGGTCGCCGTTCCGGCGATGATGTTCATGCTGCCCGGGCTGATGGTCTTCCGCGGGATGTATTCGGTGGCGATGCGCACTGAGACGGATGTGCTGGCCGGGCTGCCGGTGGGGATGCGGGAATCGGCCGAAGTGCTCTCCCAGGTCCCCATCGGCATGCTCACCGGGCTCACCGACCTGTTCAACGCGATGATCATCATCCTCGGCATCGCCGGGGGGATCGTGCTCGGTGACGTGATGATGCGCCCGTTCACCTCCGCCATTCAGTCTCACGAGCGACGGCGGTTCCGTCACCGCTGAGATACGATGCTGGGGCCTCAGCCGTCGGGCCGGCACCTCAGCCGCGGGAGAGGTCCCAGTCAACGGGCGTCGCCCCCAGCTCCGTCAGCGCGGCGTTGGCCCGGGAGAAGGGCTGGGAGCCGAAGAACCCGCGGGAGGCCGAGAGCGGTGAGGGATGCGGACTGGTCAGCACCCTGGTGTGCTCCCCGGAGTCCAGCAGCGGGGCGAGTTTGCGGGCATCGGCGCCCCAGAGGATGGAGACCAGCGGGGTGCCGCGCTCGACGAGGGCACGTACGGCGGCTTCAGTGATCTCTTCCCAGCCGATGCCGCGGTGCGAGGCCGGTGAGCCCGCGGTGACGGTGAGCGCGCGGTTGAGCATCAGCACACCCTGACGCGCCCACGGACGCAGATCCCCGTGCGGGGACACCGGCACGCCCAGGTCACGGTGCAGCTCGGTGAAGATGTTCTGCAGGCTGCGCGGCAGCGGCCGGACATCGGGGGCGACGGCGAAGGACATGCCGATCGGATGCCCCGGGGTCGGATACGGGTCCTGGCCCAGGATCAGGACCTTCACCTCGTCGAAGGGCTGACGGAAGGCGCGCAGCACATCCGAAGCTGCCGGCAGTATCTGCTCTCCGGCGGCGCGACGGCGCTGCAGCTCTTCGCGCACGCGAGCGAACTGCTCCTCGGGGGAGGCCAGATGGGAGGCCAGCGCCCGTTCCCAGCCGGATTCCAAGGGATCGACGAGATGCTCCGAGATGCTCATGCCCCCATGCTAGAGGTGTCAGTGGTCAGCGGTAGGCTGCAATTCCTGCGGCACTGATGACTATGGCGTGTCCGGCGCAGCAGTGTGCCGTCGGGCCGGGTGGCCGCGTGGGCTCCCCGGAACCCGGGGTGCTCAGCCGTAGCATGGTGAGCGGGTCATTGCGCTGTGCCATCCGTGGCGCAGCGGCAGGATCCAATCGAACCTGTGGAACTGGCCCCATGGAGAGGAGGACCGATGTCCGAGGCAGCCAGCGCAGAGCATGCCGAGGTGCCGAGCGCCGATGCGCCGAGCTCCGGCGCACCTAAGCACAGCGAACCTAGCTCCGACGCAGCCAACGCCGATGCCGCCCCCAACGCCGATGCATTGAGTGACCAGGACCGGGGCATCCTCGAACTGGAGCGCCAATGGTGGAAGTACGCCGGCGCGAAGGACCAGGCCATCTCCGAGCAGCTCGGGCTCTCCGCCGTCTCCTACTACCAGGTGCTCAACCGGCTCATCGATTCGGAAGCCGCCCTGGCCCACGACCCCATGCTGGTGAAGCGACTGCGCCGCCAGCGCGAATCCCGGCACCGCGCCCGCGCCTCCCGCCGCTGAGCCGCGCCCTGATACCACTGCACTGAGGATCCCGAAGGCCATGACGAAATACCCGCAGGACGAGTTCGACGACGTCGCCCCCTACCCGCCCGGTCAGGCCGGCAGCCACCGGGCCCCGACAGAGGCCCCCGGCGCCAAGCGCACCGGCCTGCCGTGGATCGTGATGCTCGCCGTGCTCGCGCTCGCGGTCGGTGTGGTCAGCTACGTCGTACTGCCCCAGCTCGGCGACGGCGACGAGGCCTCGGCCGAGGAGGAGACCGCCCAGGCGGAGGAGGGCGACGACGGCGAAGACGGAGAGTCCGAGGAAGAGGCCACCGAGGAAGAGACCGAATCCCAGGAGGAGGAATCCGAGGAGAGCCCCTCAGCTGAGGAGAGCCCCACGGAGGATGAAGAGGACAGCGCGGCATCCGATACCGAAGCCCCCGTCCAGGTGCTCAGCTACCAGGCTCCGGCTGACGTCGCGCAGAACGCCCAGTCGCAGTTGGAGGGCTACGGGTACAACGTCGTCAACGTCACGGAATGGACCTACGCCCAGACCAGCACACCGGCGGTCTTCTACCCGCCCGGGCAGGGCGAGCTGGCTCAGGAGATCGCCTCCAACATGGGTATCGACAACGTCGTCGAAGATGCCCGCTGGTCCTCGATCGCCGTGGTCGTCGACTCCGGCTACGCCGGCTGACCGGTCCGGTCGCAGGACTGTTCGCTCAGGGCGCGAATCGTTTGCACTCCCCGGGGGAGAGTGCTAAAAATTGTGACAGCACTCCCGTGATGGCGGGGTTCCGCGCTGATGCGTGGTCTTCGTCGTGACGGCGCCTTGAGAGCGTCGAGGGAGTGGGACTGAACCTCTACAGGTGAGGCCCTGTGCCGCACAGCGGCAGACCCCCGGTGACGCGGGGAGTCCGGGCCGTCCGTCGCGGGCATCTGGCCAGGTTCGACCCGATTGACGCGAATACGTCTGACATGTGATCAACCACAGTCCAGGAAGGACACCAGCCGATATGGCGAAGACCATTGCATTCGACGAAGAGGCCCGTCGCGGCCTCGAGCGGGGCCTGAACAGCCTCGCCGACGCCGTCAAGGTCACCTTGGGCCCCCGCGGTCGCAACGTCGTCCTCGAGAAGTCCTGGGGCGCGCCGACCATCACCAACGACGGTGTCTCCATCGCTAAGGAGATCGAGCTCGAAGACCCCTACGAGAAGATCGGCGCCGAGCTGGTCAAGGAGGTCGCCAAGAAGACCGACGACGTCGCCGGCGACGGCACCACCACCGCCACTGTGCTGGCTCAGGCCCTGGTCAAGGAGGGCCTGCGCAACGTGGTCGCCGGTGCTGACCCGATGGGTCTCAAGCGCGGCATCGACAAGGCCGTCGAGGCGGTGACCGCCGAGCTCTTCGCCTCCGCCAAGGAGGTCGAGACCAAGGAGCAGATCGCTGCGACCGCCTCCATCTCCGCCGCTGACGAGCAGATCGGTGAGCTCATCGCCGAGGCGCTGGACAAGGTCGGCAAGGAAGGCGTCATCACCGTCGAGGAGTCGAACACCTTCGGCCTCGACCTGGAGCTGACCGAGGGCATGCGCTTCGACAAGGGTTACCTCTCCGGCTACTTCGTCACTGACGCGGAGCGCCAGGAAGCAGTCCTGGAGGACCCGTACATCCTGATCGTGAACTCCAAGATCTCCTCGGTCAAGGACGTCATCGGCATCCTCGAGCAGGTCATGCAGTCGGGCAAGCCGCTGCTGGTCATCGCCGAGGACGTCGAGGGCGAGGCCCTGGCCGCCCTGGTGGTCAACAAGCTCAAGGGCACCTTCAAGTCCGTGGCCGTGAAGGCTCCGGGCTTCGGTGACCGCCGCAAGGCGATGCTGGCTGACATGGCCATCCTCACCGGCGGGCAGGTCATCGCCGAGGAGGTCGGCCTGAAGCTGGAGAACGCGACGCTCGACCTGCTGGGCACTGCCCGCAAGGTGGTCGTCACCAAGGACGAGACCACGATCGTCGAAGGTGCCGGTGACGCCGAGGAGATCGCCGGCCGCGTCAGTCAGATCAAGGCGGAGATCGAGAACTCCGACTCCGACTACGACCGCGAGAAGCTGCAGGAGCGCCTGGCCAAGCTCGCCGGCGGTGTGGCCGTCATCAAGGCCGGTGCCGCCACCGAGGTGGAGCTGAAGGAGCGCAAGCACCGCATCGAGGACGCCGTGCGCAACGCCAAGGCCGCTGTGGATGAGGGGATCGTCGCCGGTGGTGGCGCTTCCCTGATCCAGGCCGGTGCCCGGGCCTTCAAGACGCTCTCCCTGCAGGGAGACGAGGCCGTGGGCGCGAACATCGTCCGCCTGGCTGTGGAGGCTCCGCTGAAGCAGATCGCCATCAACGCCGGCCTGGAAGCCGGTGTGGTCGCGGAGAAGGTCAAGAGCCTACCCGACGGGACCGGCCTGAACGCTGCCACCGGCGAGTACGAGGACCTGCTCGCCGCCGGGGTGAACGACCCGGTCAAGGTCACCCGCTCGGCGCTGCAGAACGCAGCCTCCATCGCCTCGCTGTTCCTCACCACTGAGGCCGTCGTCGCCGATAAGCCGGAGAAGGCTCCGGCCGGTGGCGGTGCCGAGGGTATGGACCCGATGGGCGGTATGGGCGGCATGATGTGATCTGCTGATCACCTCACCGCTGCCGCGGTACTGACCCCGCACGACGACGGCGCCCCTCACCAGATCGGTGAGGGGCCCCGTCGCATCTGCTCCCGGGGTCTCTCAGCGCCGCAGGCAGGGATGGCCAGCCGCCGTGGTGCGGCTATGCTGGAAGGAGGGGCCAGTAACGGGGCTGGCCGCTTCGAGGGGAGCACAGAGTGGTCGGACGGGACCGCGCGGCTGTTCGCGCGATCGGACTGGAACGGATCTTCGGCATCGGTGAGGCGCAGGTCGCCGCGCTGGACGGATGCAGCCTGGAACTCGCGCAGGGGGAGTTCACCGCGATCATGGGGCCCTCCGGGTCGGGCAAGTCCACATTGCTGCACTGCCTGGCAGGCCTGGACCGCCAGAGTTCCGGAACCGTGCTGCTGGGGGAGACGGATCTCGCTGAGCTCTCAGACAACCAGCTCAGCGATCTGCGCCGGGATCGGATCGGCTTCGTCTTCCAGTCCTTCAACCTCATCCCCACGCTCACCGCGCGGGAGAACATCACCCTGCCCGCGGACATCGGTCGTCGTGCGGTGGATGAGCAGCGGTTCGCTGAGATCGTCGCCGCCATCGGCATGGAGGACCGGCTGGAGCATTTCCCCTCTCAGCTCTCCGGCGGACAGCAGCAGCGGATCGCCTGTGCACGGGCACTGGTCACCCGGCCCGAGGTGATATTCGCCGATGAACCCACCGGGAACCTGGACTCCAGGGCGAGTCAGTCGATCCTGGACTTCCTTCGCCGCAGTGTCGACGTCCACGGACAGACGGTGGTGATGGTCACCCATGACCCGCTCGCCGCCTCCCGCTGTGACCGGGTGGTGTTCCTCGTCGACGGGAGGATGGTCGACGAGCTCAGGGACCCCACCGCGGAGCAGATTCTGGAGTGGATGCGCACCAGCGTCGAGACCTGGGGACGGTGAAGGTCATGTGGCGCGCAGTATGGCGCGGGCTGAAGGTGCGCAAGGTCCGTCTGGTGCTCAGTGCGGTGGCCGTCATGTTGGGGGTGGCGTTCGTCGTCGCCGCGCAGATCTTCATGGCCACGCTGAACCAGACATTCGCCTCGATCGTGGCCGGAACGGCCTCAGAGGTGATGGTCACCGACGGTGATGAGAGCATGGAGGGCTCTCAGCTCAGCGCCCCTGAGTTCTCCGAGGAGATGATCGCCGAGATGGAGGGGCTCGCCGAGGTGGAGCGGGCCGAGGGCAGTGTCCTCGCCGAAGGTGTCTACGTCTACGTGGACGAGGAGATGGTGGGCAGCCCGATGGCACCCACCTTCGGATTCAACTATCACGATCTTCCCGGGCTCTACGGTGAGGGCGCACAGCTGGTCGAAGGCAGTATGCCGCAGACGATGGATGAGGTGGCGCTGGATCCGGAGACGCTGGAGCGCGGGGACATCGACATCGGTGACGAGGTCCTGGTGATCACCCCGTACGGCGGGCAGCGCGAAACCACGGTCACCGGGTCCGTCACCCTCGAGGCGCCGTCCTTCGGCGGTGCGACGATCTCGGTCTTCGATACGGAGTCGGCTCAGCGGCTCTTGGGCGACCGCGAGGGATATTTCCATGCGATCGACGTGCAGGCCGCCTCCGGGTACAGCCACCAGGAGGCGGCCGAGGCGATCCGGGGTGTGGTCCCGGACACGGCGACGGTGCAGACCGGCGAAGAGTACGTCGAGGAGCAGGCCGAGGGGCTGTCGAGCCAGCTGGGCTTTCTGAACATCCTGCTCTTCGGCTTCGCGCTGGTGGCACTGGGCGTGGGGACGTTCCTCATCGTCAACACCTTCGCGATGCTCATCGCCCAGCGTCGTCGCGAACTGGCGCTCTATCGGGCGGTGGGCGCCCGCCGGGGGCAGGTGCAGCGCATGGTCATGGCTGAGGCGCTTGTCCTGGGTGTGCTGGCGTCAGCCGTCGGTGTTCTGGCCGGTATCGGCGTGGCTCTGGGGATCATCCAACTGTTCACGGCGATCGGCCTGGATATCCAGGCGGCAGGGCTGGTGCTTCAGCCGGTGTCGCTGCTGCTGGCCTTCGGCTTCGGGGTGCTGGTCACGCTGATCGCGGCATGGGTGCCGGTACGCGCCACCTCTGGAATCTCTCCGGTGGAGGCCCTGCAGGCGGCTGAGGTCCGCCGTGAGCTGTCCTGGACACGGGTGATCATCGGAGCCGTGCTGCTGGTGCTCGGGCTGGGGCTGCTGGGTCTGGTGCTGGCTGAGCGGAGTGCCTCCGCTGCGGTGCTCGGCGGTGTCGTCCTCGCGGTGGCAGTGGCCCTGGCGCTGATCAGCCCTGTGCTGGGGCGGCCCTTCGTCGCCGGTGCGGGGCTCGTATGGGGCAGGCTCTTCGGGCGCACAGGGAGCCTGGCGGCGCTGAACGCACAGCGCAACCCCCGTCGCACCGGGGTCACGGCCTCTGCTCTGATGATCGGGCTGGCTCTGGTGACCACGCTGAGCGTCGTCGCCGAGAGCACCCGCAGTTCGGTGGAGCAGATGGCTGATGACACCATGGCTGCGGACCTGCTGGTGACGACCCCGGCGAACCTCACGATCCCGCCGCAGATCGCGGAGAGCATCGCCGATGTGGACGGCGTCGACGAGGTCTCCGCGGCGGCGATGCTGCCGCTGCGAGTCGCCGGAGAGGACCAGGCCTTCTTCGCCGAGGACGAGCTGGGCACCATCAGCCCGGTGGATGTGGTGTCCGGGAGCACGGATGACCTCGACGCCGGGAGCATTGCCGTCTCTGAGTCCCGGGCGGAGGAGCTCTCGCTGAGTCTCGGTGATGAGGTGGAGGCCACCAGCAACGGCCGGACGCTTTCCTTGGACGTCGTGGCGATCTACCGGAGCACGGCGATCACCCTGCCCTCCTGGGTCGGCAGTCCCGAGCTGGTCACGGCGTTCGACTGGCCGGAGCAGGACATGTTCATCGGGCTGGTCCTCGATGACGGTGCCGAGGCGGAGACTGTCAAGGACGAGGTCTCCGCCGCTGCTGAGGCCTTCCCGCCCGCGGAGGTCTACGATGCCGAAGGCTTCGGGCAGATGCGTGCCGAGCAGGTCGATCAGATCGTAGGGATGGTCTATGCGCTGCTGGTGCTGGCGGTGGTGATCGCTCTGCTCGGTGTGGTCAATACCCTGGCCCTCTCCGTGGCGGAACGGCAGCGGGAGATGGGACTGCTGCGTGCCGTCGGGATGCGTCGCGGCACCGTCCGGAATATGGTGCGCCTGGAATCAGTGACCATCTCCCTGTGGGGCGCGGTGCTGGGGATCGGCGCCGGTCTGCTCTTCGGCATTGCTGTGCAGCGGTTCTCGCAGGACCAGGGCATCATGTTCCTCGCCGTGCCCTGGTGGCAGCTGCTGGGGTATCTGGTGCTGGCCGCCGTCGTCGGAGTCCTTGCCGCGTTCTGGCCGGCCTGGCGGGCCAGCCGGACCGACATCCTCACGGCGATCTCCGGTGACTGACGACGTGCCGACGAGAGACGTGCCTATGAGATGAGGACGGCGGTCAGGGGAGGGCCAGACTCCCACGACGGGAGCAGCCCTCCCCGCACAGCGTCGTCTCCCCGATTCCGCCGGACTGCCTCGACGGTATGACGCCGTGCTGCGCCTGTGCTCAGCGCCCGAACATCCGGGTGTTCGAGGATTCGGTCTCCTCATACTGTGACGACGCCGCCGCCATCGCCTGACGCACACTGGCCAGCGACTGCTCCACCTGAGCCTGGGTCGCCCGCCACTGGGTCAGCACATCCTGGAAGGCGACGGCCGCCGAACCCTTCCACGATTCCTGGAGCTGGCGCAGCTGGCTCTCCATAGAGTTCACATCGGTCTGGATACGGCCCAGCGTGCCTTCGACCGTCTGACTCTTGGCCATGAGGTCTGAGGTGTCGATTTGCAGGATCGCCATGATGAGTCCTTTCCCGCACGCCGGATCAGGAGGAAGGCCCTGCTCCGGTGGTGCTCCGCTCTGCGGCGGTGTCAGTGGTGGTGTCCGTATCGGTTCACTCGTGTTGCCCCGCAGTGCTGCGGGACACCACTGACGGTAGGCGCCGGTGCGCGATGGGTGCAGTCGACGATCAGCGACCTGTGGAGTCTCCGGGCGTGTCGGAGTCGCGCGGAGACTCCTGTGGAGGAGGCTGCACGGCCTCCTGGCGGGGAGAAGCGGCCTCCGGGGAATGCTCGTCCGCACTCGCCGACTCCGGGCACTCCTCGAGATCCTCGTCGAAGTCCTCCGTCTCGTGATCGTCCTGATCTCCCGGTTCCACCATCGGCAGGCGCAGCGTCATCGTCGCCCCGCCACCCTCAGTCTCGGAATACCGGACCGTCCCGCCGTGCTGAGAGGCGATCGCCGCGACGATCGCCAGCCCCAGGCCGGTGCCGCCGGTCTCGCGATGACGTGAATCATCCGCCCGGTAGAAGCGCTCGAAGATCCGGGAGGCAGCCTCCTCGGAGATCCCATGGCCATGATCGCGGACCCGCAGTACCGAATCCGTCCGTCCCTCCAGCAGAGACTCCGTGCCGACCATCAGCTCGATCGGTGTCCCGGCAGGGGTGTAGCGCAACGCATTGGTCATCAGATTGGTGACGATCTGCCGGATCTTCCCCTCATCGCCCAGCACCGGGGCAGGCCGCGGGTCGGCGTCGTCGAGACCGACGACCTCGACCTCCCGGTCCGGAGCGTTGACGCTGAGATCCATACTCGCGTCATGAGCCAGCAGCCGCAGATCCACCGGTGCGAGCTGCAGGGGCCGCTGCTCATCGAGCCGTGCGAGGGTCAGCATGTCTTCGACCAGCTGGCCCATACGCTTGGCCTCGGACTCGATGCGGCCCATCGCCGTGCCCACGGCCTCGGGATCATCACTGACCCCGCCCTGCCGGTAGAGCTCAGAGAAGCCACGGATCGTCACCAGCGGTGTGCGCAGCTCATGCGAGGCGTCCTGGATGAACCGGCGCATATTCTCCTCAGACGCCGACTTCGCGCGGAACGCCTCCTCGATATGCTCCAGCATCACGTTCAGCGAGCGCTGCAGCCGCCCAACCTCAGTATCCGCGGGGGAGGAGATCTGCACACGCTGGGAGAAATCGCCGTCGGCGATGGAGGCGGCCGTCTTCTCCACCCGGAACAGCGGACGGAAGGAACGGGTCACCACCCCGTAGGCCAAAGTGGAGGCGGCCAACGTGGCCATCAGCCCGATCGTGGAGACCAGGAAGGTGGCGCGCTCCACTGCCAGCTCCACTGTGTCCCGGGGCAAGGCGATGGCCACTGAGGCCTCCCCGGAGGTCAGCGGATACACCCGGACCCGCCAGCCGCGGGAGCCCTCCTGGGTGCCGGCGACGTCGAAGCCCTCACTGCCCCGGGCCAAGACGTCATCGGCGTCCAGCGTCGGGATATCAGGCAGATCCTGGTCCTGAGTGGCGGCGAGCGCGGCGAGATCCTCGACCGTCTCACCCTCGTTATCCAGCAGCGCCCCGTAGAAGCGCCACACCGAGACCTCATTCGAGAAGTACTCCAGGTCCGGGTCCTCGCCGGCGGCCCGGGAGGTCAGGAAGGTGGCCACGCTCTGGCGGTTCGCGTCGAGGTCCTCGTCGAGGTTTCGGACCAGTTCTTGGCGGAAGAGCGAGGCGGAGACGAAGGTGGTCACCGCCAGGGTCAGCACCATCAGCCCGGCGAACATGACCACCAGCTGGGTGCGCAGGCTCGCCCGGCGCCAGGTGCGTGCTGCGGATTCCCAGGGTCTGAACGGCATCACTGCACGATACCCCGCCGTCGAGTCATCTCAGCGGTCTGCCTCGTGGCGCCGTTCAGTGGCCGCGTGTGCGCTGGCGGCGCTCCCAGGTCTGGAGCACATAGCCCACGCCGCGCTTGGTCTGGATCATCGGTGCACCCTCGGAGCCGGAGTCGATCTTCCGCCGCAGATAGGAGATGTAGGACTCGACGATGGAGGCATCCCCGTTGAAGTTGTAGTCCCAGACATGGTCGAGGATCTGCTGCTTGGACAGCACCCGGTTCGGGTTCATCATCAGGTAGCGCAGCAGCTTGAACTCCGTGGGGGAGAGGTCGATCATCTCTCCGCTGCGGCGGACCTCGTGGGCGTCGTCGTCGAGCTCGAGATTGTCGATGCTCAGCACGGCGTCCTCGTCGTCGAACGGGGCGGTGCGGCGCAGCACGGCACGGATGCGGGCGACCACCTCGTCCAGGGAGAAGGGTTTGGTCACGTAGTCGTCGCCGCCGACGGTGAGCCCGGTGATCTTGTCATCGGTGTCGTCCCGGGCGGTGAGGAAGAGCACCGGGAAGAGTTTGCCGGCCGAGCGGAGCTTGCGGGTCACCGCGAAACCGTCCATATCCGGGAGCATGACGTCGAGCACGGCGAGGTCCGGTTGGAACTGTTCGGCGATCTCCAGGGCCTCACGGCCGTTCGAGGCGGCAGCCACCTCGAAGCCGGCGAAGCGCAGCGAGGTGGCCAGCAGTTCACGGATATTGGGTTCGTCGTCGACGACGAGGAGCTTGGCTTCGGGAGTCTTCTCAGTCACGTGCCCCATTGTCCTCCTGCACCCTGATGATCGCCTGAACGTCGTCTGGGAGCAGTGTGTGGTTGTGACACAGTGTGTGGCCCGCTCCTCCTCCATCGGGGGAGAGAATCTGGTCACGACACGCCGACGACACGCCGGTAAAATTGTTCCATCGATGGGGTGGGTGGGTTCCGGGTCTCGTCGGTCAGACGATGTCGGCGGCGTCGAGGATCTGGTAGCCGTAGCCCTGCTCGGAGAGGAACCGCTGGCGCTTGGCCGCATACTCCATATCCACAGTGTCCCGGGTGACCACCGAATAGAAATGAGCGCGCTTCTCGGCGTCCTCCGAGTCGGTGCGCAGCAGCCGACCCAGACGCTGGGCCTCCTCCTGCCGGGAACCGAACGTCCCCGAGACCTGGATCGCCACCGAGGCCTGCGGCAGATCCACTGAGAAGTTCGCGATCTTCGAGACCACCAGCACATCGAGCTCCCCACGCCGGAAGGCCTCAAAACGCTCCTGCCGGACCTTCGTCGACGTCGCACCGGTCAGCACCGGAGCACCCAGGTGCTCACCCAGCTGCTCCAGCTGTTCCACGAACTGGCCGATCACCAGGATCCGCTCCCCGGTATGCCGATGCCTGGCCACCAGACGGGCGACGACGTCGTCCTTGGCCTGAGTGCCCGCCGCCAGCCGATGCCGTTCCCGCTCCTCCGACGCGGCATACTCCATCCGGCGCTCCGAGGGCAGGTCTACGCGGACCTCAGTGCACAGCGCCGGGGCGATCCACCCCTGGGCCTCCATCTGCTTCCACGGAGTGTCGAAGCGTTTCGGCCCGATCAGCGAGAACACCTCACGCTCACGGCCGTCCTCACGGATCAGCGTGGCCGTCAGGCCCAGACGGCGGCGAGCCTGCAGATCCGCGGTGCGGCGGAAGATCGGTGCCGGCAGCAGGTGGACCTCGTCGTAGATGATCAGCCCCCAGTCATGGGCGTCGAGCAGCTCCAGATGCGGGTACAGCTCCCCGCGGCGATGCGCCAACACCTGGTAGGTGGCGATGGTCACCGGGCGGACCTCCTTGCGGTCACCGGAGTACTCGCCGATCTCCTCCTCAGTCAGCGAGGTCCGCGCCAGCAGCTCCGCCTTCCACTGCCGAGCCGAGAGAGTGGAGTTCACCAGGATCAGGGTGATCGTGGAGGAGATCGCCATCGTCGCCGCCCCGACCAGCGTCTTCCCCGCCCCGCAGGGCAGTACCACCACACCGGAGCCGGAAGACCAGAACGTGTCCACAGCCTGCTGCTGATAGGGCCGCAGGGCCCAGTCCGTGCCATCTAGGGCGATCGGATGCGCGGTGCCGTCGACGAACCCGGCGAGATCCTCGGCAGGCCAGCCCACCTTCACCAGCTCCTGCTTCAGCTCCCCGCGCGCCTGACCGTGGACGGCCACGGTGGCCTCATCCAGAGAGGGTCCCAGCAGCGGGGCCACCGTCTTGGCGTGCCGGACCTCTTCGAGCACCGCCGGGTCCGTGGCGCGCATCACCAGCCCGTGCACCGGATCCTTCTCCAAGCGGAGACGCCCGTAGCGGCTCATGATCTCGGCGATGTCCACCAGCAGCGCATGCGGCACCGGATACCGCGAGAGGTTCAGGAGGGTATCGACCACGTACTCGGCGTCGATCCCGGCCGCACGGGCGTTCCACAGCCCCAACGGGGTGATCCGGTAGGTGTGGATATGCTCCGGCGCCCGCTCCAGATCCGCGAAGGCGGCGACGGCGCGGCGGGCGGCATCGGCCTGCTCGTGGTCGACCTCCAGCAGCACAGTGCGGTCGGACTGGACGATCAGCGGTCCGGACATCAGCTCCTCCTTCAGGGCCCTACTGGCTGCTGGGGTGAGCCGTGGGCAGCGGCGTCCCCGGTGCTCCCCGGTGCCTCATGCTCGTCCAGGGTGACGCCGGTGATGCGATGGACCAGGACCACCGTCTCCTCCTCGCCGGTGCGCAGCCGCAGCCGCCCGGCGTTCAGCGCAGTGGGGATGCCGCGCAGAGTCCGTTCGATCCCGTGGGCATCGACCCGGCGAAGGTGCACGGTGCCGCGTTCGCGCACTGCGGTGCGCAGCAGTCCGACGACGTCGGCGCCCAGGCTGACGGTGGGATCTCCGCTGCGCGGCGGGCCTCCCGCGCGCAGCCGCTCCACCGCGTCGAGTGCCTCAGCGGGAGAGGCCGGGGTGATGCCCCGCGTCCGGACCGGCGAGTGCTGCCAGGGTGTGGCGCGCAGCGTCCAGTCCGCGGGGTCTGAGGTGTGCGGATGTGCGGTGGTTCCCCCGGCACCCCTCACCTCGGCGTCACTTATCCCGGCGCCGCTCATCCCGGCGTCGGAGGTGGACTCCCCGGGCTGCTCCTGCCGGATGCCGAAGCCCGCCTGCTGCAGCGTACGGGCCAGTTCCCGGGGGCTCGCCGGGGAGATCAGCACCTCCTCGGTGAGAGTGCGCAGCTGTAGGCCGCGCAGCGCCGGGGTGTCCAGCAGCTCAGCGCGCAGCTGCGGATCAGACTCCCGGATCCAGGAGCCCGCCGCGCCGATCTCCACACCCCGCCAGGTGCGTGCGGCGTCGTCGAGCAGGGTGCGCAGCGAGGGAGGAAGCTCGGCGCTGCTGTGCGCGGTGAGGAACTCGCGGACCTGGGCCGGGGACCATCCTGCGTCCAGGGCGCGGTGCAGGGATGCCGAGCTGATGCGGTAGGTGGGCAGCGGGCCGTGGGTCTCTCGGTCAGCGAGGATGTTCAGTCCTGCCACCAGAGCTGGGGACGGCGTGCCGGTGGGCACCACCGTCAGATCCGAGGGGATGTGGACGGTCTCGGCAGTCGGGGGAAGGGTCTGGGCCAGCTGCGCGGCCATGGCCGCTGGGTCAGGGGCATTCTCTTCTCCGGACATGAGTGCCTGCCCGAGGTCAGTGATCGTGCCGAGCGCGAAGAGCCCCAGCCGCTCGGCTTCGCGGAGGGCGGTCGGCAGCAGGTGGGTCACCCGGGCCCCGGCGAGCGGGCGTTCCCAGTGCATACGTTCTGCGAGGGCTCCGGTCAACGACGCCGCCAGTGCGGCCTCGTCAGTGCCTGCCTCCGGTGAGGGGTGCTGCACGTGCGGGGCCAAACGACTGTCAGGATCATCAAGCTGATAGAGCGTGGCTGGCCCGGCTGTTGTCAGCCCCACGGCCAGCTCCAGGAGACGACGGCGCAGCCCCGGCGCATCACCGCGGCTGCGTTCCTGGGTCAGCGCCGGAGCGATCCGTGCCCGCGGGTGCGGTCCGCGGATCAGCAGCGGTGAACGCGGTGTCAGCAGCCACCCGGAGACCAGCAGCTGGTGACGTTCCGCGCGCCCGGCGCGCCGCCACTGTGCCGCGGTCTCCGTAGGCCGCCACATGCCGGTGTCCACCTCGATGTGGATGAGCGCCGAGGCCGCAGCCAGCTCGAGCAGCCAGCCGGTCTCACCCACAGTGGCGTCCTCGGCCCGGGACTCACCGGTGCGCACCGTGCTGATCCGGCGCAGCTCGCGCATCCCGACTCCTCCGGTGCGCAGTGTGGCCGCGGGGGTCTCGCCCAGGATCTCGAGCAGATGTTCGACCTCGGCCAGCAGCTCGGCGACCGCTGAGAGCGCGGCATTGCGCACCAGGGCCGCCATCGGGACGGCAGCGGTGGCCTCCGGCGCCGGTGCTCCGGGAGTGATGCCTGCGGTGGCTGTGGCGGTCTGCAGCTCCGCCAACAGAGTCGGCAGCGAGCCGGGGACGGCATCGGTGGCGGAGTCCGATACGGGGAGGAGCAGCCCCAGCCGACGCAGCCGTTCGCGCAGTTCCTCAGCGATGCTGCGACCCGCCGCCGCGGCCTCCAGTGCGGCGAGCGTACCGACGTCGAGACGGTGGAGCGCCTGCCGCAGGCTCACCTCCGACTGCAGCCGCACCGCCAGGCCGGTGAAGTCTGCGGGCACGGGATGGAGGAGATCGGGCCGCGTGCGCAGCAGAGCGGAGAGGGCCTCATCCGGCTGCGAAGCCAGAGTGCGTGTCAGCGCCGAGATCGTCAGAGCCGGTGCGGCAGGCATTCCGGTCAGGCCGCGCGCTCGCGGGGCGCGGGCCGTGGCGTCCCGCGGCGCACTGCCCGGCGGCGCCGCGCGGAGAGGACCATGTGCAGCATCAGCAGTGCGAAGCCCGCGGGGAAACCCCACAGTGCCAAGGCGTAGAAGGTCGGGTCCGCCGTCGTGGAGAGGAAGTAGGCACCGAGGATGACCACCAGGGAGACAAAGGCCGCCGCGGTGAGGCATACCCCCAGCAGCAGCACGCCGCGGCTGAACGGTCCTCCCCGGTCAGGGGCTTCCTCAGCGGGACGGGTCACGGAGCGCTCGGACATGGCCCCGATTCTATCCCCTCGTGCCGCGGCGGTATCCTTGCAGGTGGCTGCCTCGCGCAGGTGAGACCTCAGCGATCGATTAAAGATGATTAAAGATTAAGGGAGATCAACGTGCCCACCGGGAAAGTGAAGTGGTTCGACGCCGAGAAGGGCTTCGGATTCCTGGCCTCCGACGACGGTCAGGAGGTGTTCCTGCACTCCTCCGCCCTGCCGGCGGGGGTCTCCAGCGTGAAATCCGGCACCCGCATGGAGTTCGGCATCGCCGATGGTCGGCGCGGTCAGCAGGCACTCTCGGTCCGGCTGCTGGACGAAGGCCCCTCCGTGGTGCGCGCTCGCCGTAAGTCCCCGGAGGAGATGGCCTCGGTGGTGCAGGACCTGGTGAACATGCTGGAGTCCAGCGCCGGGGAGCTGCGCCGGGGCAGATACCCGCAGTCGGCCCGCAGCCGCCAGCTCGCCGCGGTGCTGCGGCGGGTCGCTGACGACTTCGACGCCTGAGCCGGAGGATCCCAGACATGCCCAAGAAGGATGCCGTGCTCAGCGAGGCGGTGGACCAGGCCCGTGAGGCGCTGGGTGAGATCGCCTCTGCCGAGGAGGTCGGTGCACACCGCTCGGTCACCGCGGAGGAGGACCGGCTCCACACGCACCGCTTCGCCGCCCACCGTGAGGGATACCGCGGCTGGGAGTGGTTCGTGACGCTGGCCCGGGCGCCGCGCAGCCGGAAAGTCACCGTCTGCGAGATCGGCCTGCTCCCGGGCGCAGACGCGCTGCTCGCCCCGGAGTGGGTGCCGTGGGCCGAGCGGGTTTCTGAGAAGGAGAAGCAGCAGGCCGCTGAGGACGAGGCGGCGGAGCAGCAGAAGGACGCACAGCAGCAGTAGCTCTGTGCTCTGCGTGTTCTGCGGCCTGCCGCCTGGCCCAGCGCAGCTGTCAGTACTGCGCTGAGCCCGCGCCGCCTCGGAGTCTGCTCGGCGCTGGGTCGGCTCAGCGCTGGGTCTGCTCCAGCACATAGTCGAGGCAGGAGAGCAGGGCGCTGACGTCGTCGGGCTCGATCGCGGCGAAGGTGGCGATGCGCAGCTGATTGCGGCCCAGCTTGCGGTAGGGCTCGACGTCGACCACTCCATGGGCACGCAGCGTCTTCGCCACAGCGGCGGCGTCCACAGAGGCGTCGAAGTCGACGGTGACGATCACGTCTGAACGGTCCGCCGGATCCTTGACGAACGGGGCGGCCAGCTCATGAGCCTCCGCCCACCGGTACACCCGGGCGGCGGAGTCCGCGGTCCGTGCCGCAGCGAACTCCAGCCCTCCGGCACTGTTGAGCCATTCCAGCTGTGCGCGCATCATGACCAGGGTGGCCAGGGCAGGAGTGTTGTACGTCTGATCCTTCCGCGAGTTCTCGATCGCCGTGGTCAGCGAGAGGAAGTCCGGGATCCAGCGCTGTGCGGCCAACTCCTCGGCGCGGGCGAGGGCCTGCGGTGACATCAGGGCGAACCAGAGCCCGCCGTCGGAGGCGAAGTTCTTCTGCGGTGCGAAGTAATAGGCATCGGTCTGGGAGATGTCCACAGCCAGCCCCCCGGCGGCTGAGGTGCCGTCGATCAGCGTCAACGCCTCATCCTGTGCCCCGGGCACGCGGGTGACCTCGGCGGCGACTCCGGTGGAGGTCTCATTATGCGGCCAGGCATAGACGTCGACGTCGGCTTCGACGCGGGTGCGCGGGCGGGTACCGGGCTCTGCGGTGATGATGGAGGAGCCCTGAAGGTGCGGGGCGTTGTCCGTGGCCTTGGCGAACTTGGCGCCGAACTCGCCGAATGACAGGTGCTGGGCCTTGCGGCGGACGAGTCCGAAGGAGGCGACATCCCAGAACGCCGTGGATCCGCCGACACCAAGGATCACTTCATACCCGTCCGGTACGGAGAACAGTTCAGCCAGTCCGCGGCGCACATCGCCGACGAGGCCTTTGACCGGCGGCTGCCGGTGCGAGGTGCCCAGCAGCGCGGGTCCTGCCTCGACCAGTGCCTGGACCTGTGCCGGACGGACCTTCGACGGGCCGGCGCCGAAGCGCCCGTCCTGGGGGAGCAGGTGCGAGGGGATGGTGAGGGGTGCGGCGGTCATGGCGCAGGCTCCTGATCTCGAGGGATGAGCGGTGTGCCTCCGGGACTGGCCCGGGGGTCGGGAGTGCGGGGACGGCGGGACCGACTATGCTGGATGCGGTATCGCCTCGCCCTGTGTGTACGGTATCAACGCTCGATCGAGGTCCCGACCGCGCCTCGGCCGTGAGGGCCTGCAGGGTGGGCGCCGGACATGCACCGGATGTGCGCAGGACGGGGAATCGAGCGGGACCGCAGGGTGAGGATGCCACAGCCTCGCCAGGGATGCAGCAGAGACAGCACGGGCAGCACAGGAGGAGACCAGGTGACGGACCTAATTGATACGACGGAGATGTATCTGCGCACCATCCTCGACCTCGAGGAGGAAGGCATCGTACCGCTGCGGGCGCGGATCGCCGAGCGCCTGGAGCACTCCGGCCCGACCGTCTCCCAGACTGTGGCGCGGATGGAACGTGACGGACTGCTGGTGCTCACCCAGGAGCGGCACCTGGAGCTGACGGACCAGGGGCGCAGCATCGCTGTGCAGGTGATGCGCAAGCACCGGCTGGCCGAGCGGCTGCTGGCTGATGTGATCGGACTGGAATGGCCGTATCTGCACGATGAGGCCTGCCGCTGGGAGCACGTGATGAGCGAGCGAGTGGAGCTTCGTCTGGTCGAGATCCTCGATGACCCGGTGGAGTCTCCCTACGGCAACCCGATCCCCGGGCTGGAGCTGCTGGGCGTGACTCCGCATCCTGACGTGGGCAGCCGAGGGGCGGCGGTCACACTGCGCGAGGCTGCCGAGGACACGCAGATCTCGGCCCGGGCGGAGTCCTGGCGGGTCCAGCGCCTGGCGGAGTCGGTGCAGGTGGAGCCTGAAGTGCTTGAGCAGCTCTTCGAAGCGGGGCTGAGGCCGGGGGCGGCGGTGCACTTAGGTGGCGTGGAGTCGGCGTATCTGATGCTGACGGTGACCGATGAGTCCGCTGAGGTCTATGAGGTGGAGATCCCGCTGGAGGTCGCCCAGCACATCTTCGTGGTGCCGGCCCGCGACTGAGCGGTGCCGGGTCGTTGCGGATCTGCTGTGGGATGTGCTGTGGGGCTACGGTGCGCCGGTCCTCTGGTGTGGAGTCACGGGTAGGTCTCGCGAGGTGAGTTCAGGTCCAGGCTGTTGCTGTTTTGTGATCTTGCCTGCGGCGCTGGGGCGTGTGAGCGGAATGTGACGCCCTGGATTCTGGGGAATTTTGGCGCTCTCACCAGGGGTTTTGGAAAATTTTGAGCATCGGCCGTGACCTGAGCGTGACATCTTTACCATCCTGTTATATCGTCGGGGTCGTGCCTGAGGCGACTGTCCGATGCCGAGGCGCCTTCAGTCGGTGATTCCGATCCCTGCTTCCGGCTGGAGAAGTTCGCAAACTACCGCATGCAGGGGGCGGGGCAGACGCGGTCGAACGAGACCTGGCGGGCGAGCTTCCCCCGATACTCGCACCACCACACCGGCCAAGCCCCGTCACATTGGGAGAGGTTTTTATTACAGTGACTACCACTTCGACGTTCGTTTCGCGCCGTGAGATGCGCCGCCAGGCCAAGCCGGTCCTCGCCCGCGCCGTGGCCGACAACGCCGCTACGCTGGGCCGCGCCACCGCTGGTGCTGCGGCCGCCGCCGGCCTGGTGGCCGGCCTGGGTACCTCCGCCTACGCCAACGCCCCGGTCGACGACACTCAGCGTGAGTCGACCAGCGTGCAGATGGCGCAGGGCGAGCAG
>NZ_JAVKGR010000009.1:31439-88728 GCF_031470965.1 Nesterenkonia aerolata
ACCGAGCAGCAGGCTCCGGCCCAGACCGAGCAGCAGGCTCCGGCCCAGACCGAGCAGCAGGCTCCGGCCCAGACCGAGCCTGAGCCGCAGGGCGAGAGCGCCGCTCAGAGCCCCGACATCGACCCGATCGGTGGGGACCAGCCCAGCGGCGGTGGGAACCAGGCCGTCGTCGAGTTCGCCCACTCCGGCATCGGCACGCCCTACGTGTGGGGCGGCGCCAGCCAGTCCGGCTGGGACTGCTCCGGCTTCGTGAACAACGCCCTGCAGGCCGGAGGCAAGAACCCCGGCGCCCGCACCTCCAGCGGCATCATGGCCAACGGCACCCCGACCAGCAACCCGCAGCCCGGCGACGTCGTCGTCGAGCACGGTGTGAGCCACGTGGCCATCTACATCGGCAACGGCAAGGCCATCGGCGCTCAGAACCCGAGCACCGGGACCGTGATGTACGACATCAACCCGGGCAACGTGGACGCCTACGTGACCTTCTGATCCGAGGAGCCACACTCGGCATCGGATCCTGCGGGGTTCACACTCGCACAGAGGCGGGGTTCGGACAGTGTTTCTCCTGTCCGGACCCCGCCTCTGTGCTGTCCGGGCAGCCCGGCGGCGTGCACGCACTCAGCGTCTGCTGGGAGGTGCCTCGTCCGCGACGGCGGTTCCCTGCAGCCCCTCAGCGTGCGCATCGAGCGGCGCATTCGGTGGTGCTGTGACTCACGGCGTGACCCGCGGGACGAAATGCCGTAGGGTGAAAACCGTCGATAAGGCTTTTGCGCCGACGTGCACGGCGTCGGCATACGCAGCCAGAGGCCCCTTGAGACCCCATCGGTGCCCGGCCTGGGCAGTGGGGAGATGCACCGGGAACGACGGTGCACCGTAAGAAAGTAGGAAAGATACATGGCCACTGGCACCGTGAAATGGTTCAACGCTGAGAAGGGCTACGGGTTCATCGCACCCGACGACGGCTCGGATGACGTCTTCGCGCACTTCAGCGCGATTCAGACCTCCGGGTTCCGCACCCTCGAGGAGAACCAGAAGGTGGAGTTCGAGACCGCACGCGGCCCCAAGGGTCTGCAGGCGGAGAACATCAACCCGCTCTGATCCTCAGCTGATCCGTCGCTTCGGCCCCCTCACCATCCGTGGTGAGGGGGCCGAAGTCGTCTCGCGCAGATATCCAGATTCCCGCGGTTGCCGGTGATCCTCAGCTTCCGCTATCGATGTGCGTCGGCCTGAGATATATGGCGAGCCCGCACCACATGTGTAGCTGAACGCATCAGCACAGCCTGGAAAGGCGGCCCGGCCGCCTCGCTACGGTCAGTCACGGCCGCGGCCCAGGGCGGAAGGCCACCAGATGCGGCGCCCGATATCCACACCCATCGCGGGGACCTGCAGAGTGCGCACCACGAAGGTGTCGATGAAGACGCCCAGAGCCACCAGGAACGCCAACTGCACCATGAACATCAGCGGCAGCACCGCCAGAGCGGAGAAAGTCGCCGCCAGCACGATCCCGGCCGAGGTGATGACTCCGCCGGTGGCGACCAGCGAACGCAGCAGCCCCTCCCGCGCACCGAGCCGGTGTGCCTCCTCCCGGGCCCTGGTCATCAGGAAGATGTTGTAATCCACGCCGAGGGCCACAAGGAACATGAACCCGAACAGCGGCACGGTGGCATCAGCGCCGGGGAAGCCGAAGGCGTAGTTGAACACCAGCGCGGAGATCCCCAGGGCTGAGAGATAGGACAGCACTGTGGTGGCGATGAGGATCAGCGGCGTCACCAGTGAGCGCAGCAGCAGCACCAGGATGATCCCGATGGCGGCCAGCACGATCGGCACGATCGTCACCAGATCCCGCTGGGCGGTCTCGTTGGTGTCCAACTGGGTGGCGGTGGTTCCCCCGACCACGACTTCGCCCTCGAGACCCTCGAGATCGGCCCGTAGCTCGCGGATGGTCTCCTCAGCGGCCAGGGAGTCGCCCGGATCGGTCAGGGTGGCCGAGATCTCCACGATGCCGTCGATCTCCTGCGCATCCTCCGGCTCCTGGGCCGGAGCGCCGGAGTCATCGACCAGGAACGCCTCGCCCACGCCCTCAGCGTCTTCGACGATCTCCAGAGTCTGCGCCGCCTGGTCAGCCGCGGTGAAGATGTCGGCAGGGGAGCCGGTGCCGGCGTCGAAGTGCTCCTCCAGCAGCTCCTGGCCCTGCTTGGTCTCCGTCTCGCCCAGGACCAGGTCAGACTGCGGCACTCCTGAAGCCCGCAGATCGGTGGCTCCCGCTGCCGCAAGGATCAGCAGCAGAGTGACCACTATCCAGATCGGACGGGGCCGACGGCGCACCCAACCGGCCACTCGCGCCCAGCCCTGCGCCTGCGAGGCCGAGCTCGTGGAAGATTCACCGTCCACCGGCTCGGCAGTGTCCTCTGCGGTCTGGGCAGCCTGCTCGCTCACCGCCGGTTGAGCTGCCGTCAGCTGAGTCACTGACTGCTCGGTCACCCGGGGGATCTTCGGCCAGAACACCGGGCGGCCGAAGAGCGCCAGCAGCGCCGGCAGGAACGTCAGGGTGGCGATCATCGAGAAGACGATCCCGGTACTGGTCACCGGCCCTAGCCCACGGTTGGAGTTCAGCTCGGAGAACAGCAGGCACAGCAGGGCCACGGCCACAGTCCCGCCCGAGGCGAGGATCGCCGGAGCGGCGCGGCGCACGGCGGTGAGCAGTGCGGTGTACCGGTTGCGCCGCAGCAGCAGCTCCTCTCGGTACCGGGCCACCAGCAGCAGCGAATAGTCCGTGGCTGCGCCGATCACCAGGATCGAGAGGATGCCCTGGGCCTGTCCGTTGAGCTGGATCCAGTCGTTCAGCGCCATCTGGTAGATCACCAGGATCGCTGCGGAGAGAGCGGCGACCGAGGACAGCAGCACCAGAACGGGCAGGATGACCGAGCGGTAGACCACCACCAGGATGATGAACACTGCCACGACGGCCACCAGAAGGAGCAGCCCGTCGATCCCGGCGAATGCCTCACTGAGATCATCCGAGAGCGCGGCGGGTCCGGTCACGTGGGCGGTCCACTCCGAGGAGCTGAACGCCTCTGAGGTCAGCTCCTTCAACTCGACGATGGCGTCGCCCTCGTCGACGGCGAGCTCCTCGAGCAGCACCAGGATCTGCACCGCTTCGCCGTCCTCGGAGGGTTGCGGGCCGATCACCTGGACAGCGCCGGTGACCTCCTCGAAGTCTTCCGCGGCGGACTCAGCCTCAGCCAGCTGATCCGGGGTCAGCTCGCCGTCGCTCGCGGCGATCACAGTAGCTGGTACGGCGTCCTCATCGCTGAACTGCTGCTGATACTCCGTGGCCTGAGTGGACTCGGCATCCACCGGCAGGAACGTTGACTGATCGTTGGAGACCACATCGGAGATCTGCCCGAAGGTCTGTCCGCCGAAAGCGGTGACCCCCAGCCATACCAGCACCAGCACCAGCGGCACCAGGATGCGGACGAGCACGGGCCGGCGCGGTCGGCCGCCGTCGAGCTCGAGTTGGGTCCGCGGTGTGGACGGGCTCTGCGGGGACTCGGAGGAGCCTGATCCTTCAGGCGGTACGGTGACGGGCATGGCCGAAGTCTACTCTGGGGTAGGCCCGGCCGAGTCGGGCAGCAGATCCTCATCGACATACTGGTTCACCACACGCGCGATGCCTTTGTCGTCATGTGAGGTGGTGACCAGATCAGCGGCGGACTGAGCGGCCTCGACGGCGTTGCCCATCGCGACGCCGAGCCCGGCGGTGCGCAGCATGTGGGCATCGTTGCCCTGATTGCCGAAGGCCAGCACCTCCTCCGGAGCGATTCCCTCGGCGGCGCAGAAGTCCAGGATCGCCCGGCCCTTGTGGACCCCGGCCGCCGTGGCCTCAAGGTACCGGGGTGAGGACCAGGCAAGTTCGATCTCCGCACTGTATGTGCTTCGCAGCTCCTGCTCGAGTGGGGCGACGTCGGCGGGCTCACCGATGAAGAGGATCTTGGTCGGTGCGCCGTGCAGTTCGGGGTTGTCGACGATCGCCGAGAGGTCCGTGACCTGGTGGATGCGGAGGTTGTTTCCCTGAGCCTCGTAGGCCACGCGCGGGTGGCTGGGATCCTCGACGAGCAGCAGGTCCCCGTGCGGCACGGAGGTGGTGATGCCGTGGCGCTGTGCGGCCTGCAGTACGGAGCGCGCGGTATCGGCAGGAATCGGGTGGGCCGCGATCTGCCGCTCGGCGGCCAGGTCATAGACCACCGAGCCGTTCATGCTGGCCAGGACGAGGTCCTCGCCGAGATCGAGCCGGGCGGCGAGCTGACGCAGCCCGGGGATCGGGCGCCCCGAGGCGAGCATGATCCGCACGCCGGCGGCACGCAGTGCGGCCAGTGCGGCCCGGCTTCCCGGCTGCAGGTTCTTGGTGCTGTCGAGCAGGGTGCCGTCCATATCGAAGGCGGCGAGGCGGAAGGGGACGGACACCGGCGGGCTCCTCGGGGCAGATGGCGGGTGGCAGAGGCGTGCTCGGGGAAAGCCTGTCATATTCTGCGCAGACTGCGGAGCCGCAGGGTCTGACGGAGTCGCAGGATATGACCGATCAGTGACGGCCGTGACTATTCGGACATAGACTGGCTCGCGGCGCCGCCGCCGGGGCGGTGCCGGTGAAGGGAAGGACTCCACCCGTGCCGCAGGATGATCAGCAGCCACTGCAGGAGCAGAAGCCGCAGCCACGGAGAACGGGCCGGGCGCCGGATGAGCCGGGTGCACCGAACACTCGCTCCCTGGAGTCCACGATCGTCACCGACCTCGACGGGCAGATGACCTACGGCTCCTATCTGGGGTTGGAGAAGATCCTCGAGGCCCAGCACCCGCTCAGCGAGCCCGAGCACCACGATGAGATGCTCTTCATCATCCAGCACCAGACCACGGAGCTGTGGCTGAAGCTCGCCCTCCACGAGCTGGACTCCGCCCGTCGTCTGCTGGCCGAGGACCAGCTGCGCGCTGCGCTGAAGCGGGTGGCCCGCATCAAGCACATCCAGGAGGTCATGACCCAGCAGTGGAGCGTGCTGGCCACTCTGACGCCGTCGGAATACCTGCAGTTCCGAGGATCCCTGGCCAGCGCCTCTGGTTTCCAGTCAGTGCAGTACCGGGCGGTGGAGTTCGCGCTGGGGAACAAGAACGCTCGGATGCTCGCCGTCTTCGACTCCGAGCCGGAGAATCACCGGATGCTGGAGGCCGAGCTGCACCGCCCCAGCCTCTATGACGAGTTCCTTCGCCACCTGGCCCGCCACGGGTGGGAGGTGCCCGAAGACATCCTGACCCGGGATGTCACCACCGCCCACGTCCACGATGACCGGCTCGTCGACCTCTTCGAGACGGTCTACCGCGACGAGCAGGCCCACTGGTCGGTCTACGAGGCCTGCGAGGAGCTGGTGGACCTGGAGGACAACTTCCAGTTCTGGCGCTTCCGCCATCTGCGCACCGTCACCCGGACGATCGGCCGCAAGACCGGCACCGGAGGCTCCTCCGGGGTGGACTTCCTGAAGCGGGCCCTTGATCTGACCTTCTTCCCCGAGCTCTACACTGTGCGCACGAGGCTGGGATGACCGACGGGGCCGAGGGTTCGGCGGGGCTGATCCGGCCTGCCCGGTACTGCGACGAGGCCTCCGGGCAGCCGGTCACCGTCATCCCACCGCTGACAGATGCCCATGTGCATCTGAGTCTGGCGCCGCTGCCGCCGCAGGGTTCGCAGACCCTGGGCCGGGTGCTGGACCTCGGTGGTGAACCGCAGTTCCTCGCTGACACCGCGGGACGGACCGCGACCGAGGTCGCCTTCGCCGGGGCGTTCCTCACCGCCGACGGCGGCTACCCGAGCACACGCCGCTGGGCCCCTGCGGGCTCGCTCCGAGGTATCAGCACAGCGGACCAGGCGCACAGAGCTGTGGCCGAGCAGGCCGACGCCGGCGCCGTCGTCATCAAAGTGGCGCTGAACTCCTCAGCGGGGCCGGTGCTCGAGGACACCACACTGAAGGCCGTGGTCTGTGCTGCCCGGACTCGTGACCTGCCGGTCATCGCCCACGCCGAAGGACCCGGCCAGGCCGCACGCGCACTGAATGCCGGAGTCCGCGCGCTGGCCCACACCCCGTGGACCGAACGGCTCGACGACCAGCTCATCGAGCCCATGGCCTCTCGGATGATCTGGATCAGCACTCTGGACATGCACCGCCGCGACGGTGACGAGCAGGCCTGGGATACGGCGACGGAGAACCTGAAGCGGTTCCTGCGCCGCGGCGGTCGAGCCATCTACGGCACCGATCTCGGCAACGGGCTGCAGGAGCCCGAGCTGCACGAGCCCGAGGTCGATACGCTGTTGAGCCTCGGGCACGAGGCCGGACTGTCCGCACAGCGGCTGCTGCTGATGCTCACCGGTGTCCCGTTGCTCTCCACGCATGCCGCCGTCGCCACTGTGCTGCCGGCTGACATCACGCATCCCGCCGAGGTGCTGGCCGCCCTGCCGCACGCCCGCCCCGTCCCTGTCAGCGCACTCGAGGAGCTGAGACCATGACAACCCCGCACCCTCCGTCGACCTCTGACGCCGCACATGCCCTGCATCGGCAGGCAGCCGCGCTGGATCGCGATGATCCGCTGGCTGACTACGTCTCGGCCTTCGTGACCACGCCGGAGGTGGTATCCTACCTCGACGGCAACTCGCTGGGCCGTCCCACCGCCGCCTTCGCCGAACGGGCCTCCCGCTTCGTCACCGAGGAATGGGGAGGCCGGCTGATCCGTGGCTGGGACGAATCCTGGATGGCTGAGCCCTACCGATTGGGGGACCGCATCGGGCAGCTGACCCTCGGGGCAGCCGCCGGGCAGGTCGTCGTCGGGGATTCCACGACGGTGCTGCTGTACAAGACCCTGCGCGCCGCTGTCGCCGCCCGCCCCGGGCGCACGGAGATCGTCCTCGACGACGATAACTTCCCCACCGATCGGTTCATCGCCGAAGGGATCGCTGAGGAACTGGGGATGCGGCTGCGCTGGATTCCCGCCGATCCGGCCTCCGGCGTGACACCGGAACAGGTGGCCGAGGTCGTCAGTGATGAGACTGCTGCGGTGCTGCTGAGCCATGTCGCCTACCGCTCCGGGTACGTGCTCGACGTCCCCGCCGTCGTCGAGGCGGTACGGGGGGCCGGTGCGCTGCTGGTGCTGGACCTCTGTCACAGCGCCGGGGTGGTGCCCACTCACCTGGATGACTGGGGAGTGGACCTGGCCGTCGGCTGCACCTATAAATACCTCAACGGCGGCCCTGGCTCCCCGGCGTTCTGCTATGTTGCCCACCGGCACCAGGCCACGCTGCGGCAACCGATCCAGGGATGGATGGGCGCGGCCGATGTGTTCGCCATGGAGCCGAGCTACCGGCCGGCCTCGGGGATCGGGGGGTTCGTCTCCGGGACCCCGACGATCCTGGGGATGCTCGCCATCGGTTCGATGCTGGAGCTGATCGAATCCGCCGGGATGGAGGCCATCGCGGAGAAGTCCCGACGGCTCACCGACATCGCTGAGCGGGCCGCGGAG
Organism: Nesterenkonia aerolata; assembly: GCF_031470965.1. Taxonomy (NCBI): domain Bacteria; kingdom Bacillati; phylum Actinomycetota; class Actinomycetes; order Micrococcales; family Micrococcaceae; genus Nesterenkonia; species Nesterenkonia aerolata. Next base: position 38,994 of record NZ_JAVKGR010000009.1, read on the forward strand.
ATCCACGTGCTGCCTCGTGGGGCGCAGCTGGCCTCGCCGACTGCCGGGCCACGGCGTGGCAGCCATCTGACGCTGACCCATCCGAGCTTCGAGGAGGTCACCGCGCGGCTGTGGGCGCGCGGGGTGATCCCGGACTTCCGTGCCCCCGACGGGATCCGCCTGGGCCTCTCGCCGCTGAGCACCAGCTTTGCCGAGGTGGAGATCGGCGTGCGGGCGCTGGGCGAGGAGTTGGCTGCCGTCCAGGGGAACGCTGCCGAGGGTCGGCGGTGAGCGGCGGGGGTGCCAGCGGCCCGGCGGACGATCTCAGGGCGCGCACCGGGAGCAGCCCGTCGCTGGTGCTCACCGTCGTCGGGCTGTATCTGCGCCGGGTGGGCGGGTGGATGGCGACGTCGTCGTTGGTGCATCTGGCGCAGGAGGCCGGTTCGCCGCCGGCGCGGACCCGCTCGGCGATCACCCGGCTCAAACGCCGAGGTGTGCTGGTCTCTCAGCCGCGTGCGGGCTCGGCCGGGCATGTGGCCGGGTACGTGCTGGACGCGGCCGCTGAGGAGATGTTCCGCCGTGGGGACCGGCGTATCTTCGGGCCACGCATGATGGGCTCCGATGAGCCGTGGTGCTTGATCTCCTACACGATCGGTGAGCAGCAGCGGCCTCTGCGTCATCAGCTGCGGCGCAGGCTGCGGTGGATCGGCTGCGGGGCGGTGGCTCAGGGGCTGTGGATCTGCCCGGATCATCTGCGGGGAGAAGTGGAAGGGATCCTGGAGGATCTGGACGCCCGTGGGCTGGCCACGCTGTTCCGGGTCGATCAGCTGGATACGCCCGGACCGGTGGCCGATGCGGCGGCGCAGTGGTGGGATCTGGAGGGGCTGGGGGCGCGGCATCGCCGGTTCCAGCACACGGTGGAGAGGCTGCTGCCTTCGGGGGCGGAGAGTGGGCCGGAGTCTGCCGGGCGTGAGGGCGCGGAGGCTTTTCGGAGGTATCTGCGGGGGATGGATGCCTGGCGCGACATCCCGTACGTCGACCCCGGACTGCCGTCGGAGCTGCTGCCGCACGATTGGCCGGGGGCGCGGTCCGTCGAGCTGTTTCACAGTCTGCAGACTGAGCTGGCTGACCTGGCCTTCGAATATGTCCAGGGCGTCACCGCGCACTGACCCCGTGCCCTGCTCCTGCCTCTGTCCCTGCCCCGCCCGCTCATCGAGGGAGAGAATCTGGTCCGCCAGATCGGCGTGTCGTGACCAGGTTTGCTCCCTCGAGGAGGGGAGGTGGGCAGGGGCAGGGGCAGGGGATGGGGTGGAGTCAGGCAGGGCTGTGTCCGGGCGAGACTGCCCACTGATCCGGGCAAGGCTGCTCACTGATCCGCGCAGGACTGACGCGCTGATCAGCAGATCTCGAGGCCGCGGTAGCGGTTCAGCGCGGCGAGGATCTCCTGCCTGCGGGGCCGCGCCAGATGCCCCGGATGACCGTGATGGGGCGAGATCGCCTCCAGCCCGCCACCGGGCCCGTCGTCGTCGAGGATCTCCATGACCTCATCCACCAGCTCGATGACGCTGCGGTGCCCATCGGCCTGGCGGGCGATCCGATCCAGCGTGTGGGCCACCGCCTGAGTCTGGGCAGGGTCCACCAGCTGGGAGACCGCGGAGAGATCGATGGTCTCCCGTCCGTAGCGCATCGCCGCGCGCCCGGCCGCGGAAGCAGCCTTGCGCTTGGACCCCGGGTTCAGGCTCGACGACGTCGGCGCCCTCGGCGTCCGGGGGCGCTCGAGCGGCTGGGCAGAGGCCGGAGCCTCGATCCCGGCGATCTCACGCGCCCGATCCGTCACGTCCCGGGGCACATAGGACTCCAGAGCGATCACCTGATCGGCGACGTCGAAGAACGCGCCGGACCCGCCGACCACCATCACCGTGGAGATCCCGTGCTCCTCATAGAGGGCACGGATCCGCTCCACGAACGGGGTGATCGGCTCGCGTTCGTCGGGGATCAGCGCGCGCATCCGGTCGTCGCGGATCATGAAATTCGTAGCGGAGGTGTCCTCGTCGATGAGCAGCAGCCGGCTGCCGGTCTCCCAAGCCTCCACCAGGTTCGTGGCCTGGGAGGTGGAGCCGGAGGCATTCGTCGTGGTGAAGGACGTGGTGTCGGTCCCCGAGGGCAGCCCGCTGATGAACGGGGAGATATCCGCGGCGGCCACACTGCGGCCGTCCTCGGCGCGGACGGCGACGGCGTCGTCACGTGTCAGCACCCACTCGCGTCCGTCACCTGGCCGGTGTGGATACACGCCGCGTTCGATCGCCCGCAGCAGTGTGGACTTCCCGTGATACCCGCCGCCGACGATCAGTGTGATACCCGCCGGAACACCCATCCCGGTCACTGTGCGGCCCGAGGGCAGCTCGATGCTCACCCGCAGCGACTCCGGGGAGGTGAACGCCGTGGCATCAGTGTCCAGCGGACGGTCCGAATCCCCGGAGCGCCGGGGCAGCACGGCGCCATCCCCGACGAAGGCCACCAGCCCCCGCTCAGCGAGCCTGGACTGCAGCGCGAGCCGATCCACATAGCCGATGACGTGATCGGTCAGCGCCTGTGCGTCGACGGCGGAGAACCGCAGCGTCTCATCCGCCAGCTGAGGCAGGTCCTCAGTCAGCAGCCGGGCGGCCTGCCGGCCCAGCGCCTTGCGCCCAGCCGCCGGCAGTGCGACCTCGAACCGGGCTTCCAAAGTGCTCTCAGTGAAACGGATGCTCGTGCGGTCCAGCACCTGCTGCCCCGGGGTGCCGATGCTCAGCCCGCCTGAACCCTTACCCGCAATGCCGACGCCGGCTCGGCGGATCCCCGCCGCGACCTCACGGGCCAGAAAATCGCCGACGGCGACGCGCTGGTCAGCGGTGATCAGCAGTTCGGCGGGGAAGCCCGCATCCTCCCGGTCGATGAGCAGCCGCATCTTCGACGGCGGGGCGAACGGGTCAGTCTGGACATGGTCCACCGCCAGTCGATAGCCGCCGACGTCGTGGGTCCCGCGGAGCTGTTTGTACCCGCCGTAACCGCGGCCATCGAGACGATGCAGCGTGCTGACCAGGGAGGACTCTGAGTGCTGAGGGTGTGCGGACATGTGCTCCATCCTCTCAGCCTTCGCCGCCGGGCTCATCCTGAGGGCCTCTGCGGGGTGCCGGTATACGGTAGATGAGCGGCCCGAGGCGCTGAGGCCCCGGCCCGCAGCGCGAGGCCCGGAGGATTGTGACCGGGCAGGGAAGGGAGGCCGGTGCAGCAGCGGAGAACACCGCCGGGTGGTCCCGGGCTGTTGGTCGTCCTGGTCGGGACGATCGGCATCGGACCGGTGCTCACCTACGGGCTGAGCGCGACGAGTGAGCTGGTCATCGCGGATCTAGGTATCACCGCCGCCGACTTCGGGTTGCTGGCCACTGTCTGCTTCGCCTGCGCAGCCATCGGCAACGCTACGGTGGGGCGGATCGCCGATCGGCTCTCGGACCGGCTGCTGCTCAGTGCCGTGTTCCTGCTGGCCGCCGCCGCGCTGGGACTGGCCGGCGTGCCCGGAGGCTATGCACTGCTGATCGTCGCCTTCGGGCTCTCCGGTGTCGCGCAGTCGGTCACCAATGGAGTGACCAACCGTATCCTGCTGCAGCGGGTGGACTCGGCCCGGCGCATCGGCTGGGCGGGGATCAAGCAGTCCGGCGTGCAGGTCAGCCAGCTGGTGGCCAGCCTGAGCTTCCCGGTGCTGGCCATGTGGATCGGGTGGCGCGGGGCCTCGCTGGTGAGCATTCTGCTGGCGCTGGGTCTGCTGATGCTGTCCTGGCGAGTGCTGGAGAGGACGCCTGTCCTCACCGCCGTGGAGACCGGCGCCGACGTGCAGCCGCGCGCACGCCACGGGGCGATGGTCTGGGCGCTTGCCGGGTTCGGTTTCCTCACCGGCGTGGGGGTGCAGGCGACGAATGTCTATATGCCGCTGTTCGCCGTGCGTGAGCTGGGTTTCAGCCTGGTGCTGGGCGGTGCGACGGCGGCGGTGGCCGGCGCGATCGGTGTGACTGCGCGGATCGGCTGGGCGCGGGTGATGTCCCGTGGTGCCTCCGCGCCGGGGTTGTTGGTGGTGCTGGCGCTGACGGCGCTCGCCGGGGCGGGTGCGTTCGTCGTCGCCGGTGCCACCGGCTGGACGCCGGTGCTGTGGCTGGCAGTGGCGTTGCACGGGGCTTCGGCGCTGGGAGTGTCGGTGGTGCTGATGGGGACGCTGCTGCGCAGTGTGGCGGCGTCGTCGATGGCCTCGGCCTCCGGGGTGGTGACGGCGGGGATGTTCGGCGGGTTCACGCTGGGGCCGGTGATGATGGGGGCGCTGGTGTCCTCGGCGGGTGGATTCCAGGCCGGGTGGGCCGCCGTCGGGGTGATCTATCTGGTGTGCGCGGTGCTGGGACTGGCACTGCGCCTCCGTCGCCCCCGATCGTGAATCCCTGGCTTTGTGAGTTCTCCCGCCGTATGTTCCACGGGATTCCTCACAAGCCCAGGGATGCTCGATTAGCATCGGATGGGTGACGCTGCTTTCGCTGGTCCTCTTCGTCTTCGCCACCGCCGGGACGCCCGGGCCGAACAACACCATCGCCATGGCCTCCGGTGCCACATTCGGGCTGCGGCGCACTATCCCGACGATTGCCGGCGTCAACATCGGCTTCCCGACGATGATCATCCTCGTCGGCATCGGACTGGGACAGGTGCTGGAGCAGTGGCCGGTGATCCTCGACGTGCTGCGGCCCATCGGCATCATCTACCTGCTGTATCTCGCCTGGAAGATCGCCACAGGCCCCACCGATCTCGCCGCGCAGCGTCAGGGCAGCCCGCCCGGTTTCGTGCAGATGGCGCTGTTCCAGTTCGTGAACCCGAAGGCGTGGACGATGGTGGTGGGCGTCATCGCCGCCTACACCGGTGCCTGGGAGTCGTTCGTGCTGGAGATCCTGGTCATCGCCCTGGTGTACGCGGTCTTCGGCACGCCGTGCACTACGGTGTGGGCACTGCTCGGGGTCGGCGTCGGCCGGGTGCTCTCCCGCCCGGCCCATCTGCGGATCTTCAACCTGGTGATGGCGGGGCTGCTGGTGGTCTCGCTCATCCCGGCGGTCGTCCAGACTGTGGAATGGGCACTGCCGCTGCTGCGGTGAGGCGCGCCAGACTGGAGACAGACGACGGCGCCCCCACTCACGTCCCGATTCAGGAGGAACTATGGCCGAGCAGACCCCACAGACGACGAACCTCATCACCCTGGGGGAGGAGCTGCTCGTCCAGGCGCGGGAATCCCGCCACGGCCGTGCGGCCCGCTCAGTGCGCGGCGGTGAGGTGGCGATGCGCCAATCCCTGTTGGCCCTGACCGCTGACTCCGAGCTCGCCGAGCACGATGCCCCGGAAGACGCGATCCTCTACGTGCTGATCGGAGACCTGCGGATCATCACTGCTGACCATGAGTGGGAGCTGACCACCGGCGACGTCGTCCCCATTCCGCAGGCCCGCCACGCGGTGCAGGCGGACACCGATGCGGTGTTCCTGCTGACGGTGCTGCACCGCTGAGAGTTGTGCGCTGACGGTGTCGGGGCACAATGGGGTCTGTGACTTCTCTCTACCTGGCTGCGGATGAGACCGCAGATGCGCTGCTGACCGAGGACCCTTTCGCTTTGCTGACCGGGATGCTGTTGGACCAGCAGGTTCCCATGGAGACGGCGTTCGCCGGACCGGCCAAGTTGGCCGCGCGGCTGGACGAGTTCACTCCGCGGGCGGTGGCGGCGATGGATGCTGAGACGTTCGTCGAGGTGTTCCGCGAGAAGCCGGCGGTGCACCGGTTCCCGGGGTCGATGGCCGGACGTGTCCAGGATCTGGCACGGACGATCACTGAGAACTACGACGGCGACGCCGCCGGAATCTGGACCCACGGTGACCCTGATGGACCCGAGGTGCTGCGTCGGCTGAAGGCGCTGCCCGGGTTCGGCGAGCAGAAGGCACGGATCTTCCTGGCCCTGCTGGGTAAGCAGTATGGGGTGGACGTGACCGGGTGGCGTGAGGCGGCCGGGGAGTACGGTGAGGACGGCGCGATGATCTCCGCCGCCGACGTCGTCGATGCGGCGACGCTGACGCAGGTGCGGGAGAACAAAAAGGCGCGCAAGGCGGCGGCGAAGAAGGCCTGAGACGCGGTTCCGCCCCGCAGGGTTGAGAATCAGCCTCAGCGATCGTGACGGTGGCGATCGTCCTGACGCTGACCGCCGGGGCTGCGTTCACTGGTGTGTCCCTGGCGTTGCTGCTGTGACGGCGCACGGCCGAGACCTGAAGTGAATAAACACGGCGAACGCGTGAGCGGGCGATGTGAGGGATCGGTGAGGATCGGAGCGTTACGTGAACTGCAGGATTCACCCAGGAAGGATCCCCATGGACCTGAAGCTCTCGCCCGAGAACGAGGAGATCGTCGCCCAGACTGCCGGCGTCGTCGCGGAGCACGCTGAGGAGATCACTAAGGTCTTCTATCCGGATATGTTTGCCGCCCACCCCGAGCTGCTGAACGTCTTCAACCAGGCGAACCAGGCGATCGGTGAGCAGCCCAAGGCGCTGGCCTCCTCAGTGGTGGCCTTCGCGGTTCATCTGCTGGACCCCGACGCCCCGGACTTCACCCCGGTGATGCAGCGGATCGCGCATAAGCACGTCTCGCTGGGCATCAAGGCGCCTGAATACCTGATCGTCGGCCGCTACCTTCTGGGCGCGGTGAAGAAAGTCCTGGGAGATGCCATCACTCCGGAGGTCGGTGCGGCCTGGGATGAGGTCTACTGGCTGTTTGCCACGGCGCTCATCGCTGAGGAGGCCAAGCTCTATGCCGCCGGTGGCACCGACCCGGAGCAGCCCTGGCGTCAGTACCGGGTGGTGGAGCGCGTCGAGGAGTCCGCGAACGTGTTCTCCCTGCTGTTGGCACCGGTCTCCGGTGCGGTGCCCGAGCACCGCACGGGTCAGTATGTGGCCATTGCGGTGGACCTGCCGGACGGGCTGCGTCAGCCCCGTCAGTACACCATCTCTTCCGGGCCCGGCGGCAATACTCTGCGGGTGACCATCAAGCGGGTCCTGGGTACTGAGGGCACCCCGGACGGTCAGGTCTCCGGGTGGCTGTATGAGAACGCCCAGCCGGGGACGACGCTGGACGTCTCCCAGCCTGCCGGTGATGTGATCCTCGACGACGGCGACGCCCCGCTTGTACTGGTCTCCGCCGGCATCGGCGTGACCCCGGTGGCCGCCATCGTCGAAGATGTCTCGCGCCGTCAGCCCGAGCGCACGGTTCGCCTGTTCCACGCGGATAAGTCCCATGCCGATCACGCGCTGTATCAGAACCTGCGCCGGCAGGTGCTGTCCATGTCCGATGCGAAGGCGCAGAACTGGTATGAGAGTGACGCCGAATCGGCACCGACGCTGTACCCGGCGAAGTCCGGGTTCATGGACCTGGCCAGCGTGGAGGTGCCCGAGCGCGCCCAGGTGTTCATGTGCGGGTCGCTGCCGTTCATGCAGACAGCGCGGAAGTCACTGATCAGCCAGGGTGTACCCAGCCAGAACATTCACTATGAGGTGTTCGGCCCTGACCTGTGGGCTCAGCAGCCTGACTGATCAAACTGAACAGACAGCTCAGTCAGGCTCGTCCTGTGGTGATGGCGTGAGCTGGGAGCGGAAGGCGCGGACTGCCTGAGCTCCCAGCTCGGCGTCGTCCACAGTGGGGTCGACGCCGTCGGCGTGCGTGGAGGGGGCTGCTTCTCCGCGGCGGCCGAGGATCAGCTCACATCGCTCCCGTCCGATGAACGGGCGCAGCTGACGCAGCTCCAGGGGGCCGCCGGCCTGCTCCAGCTGGGCCTGGACGAGCCGGGCGTGGACGGAGCACACCGCGGGTTCTTCTGAGTCGAGCATCTCTTCGTAGAGGCAGGGCAGCAGTCCGACGGTGAGGCGCTGCTCGTCGACCTCCGGCTCCATGCCGGCGTCCTCGAGGTGGTCGTGCAGAGCGTCCAGCTGGTGCACGGCGTCGGGGCCGAGCGTCTCGGTGTGGTCCAGCTCCGGGGCCAGTCCGCGCAGTGCGGCCCCGCGCTCGCGGGCCTGCTGCAGGCGTCGTTCCGCGGAGGAGCTGTGCTGCGGCTCTCGGACAGGGGAGTAGGAGCGGGGTGGGCGGCCGCGGCGTCCTGTCTCTACCGGTGTGCTGACGATGAGCCCCTCGTCTTCGAGGACGCGCAGGTGATCCCGGGCTGTGTTCACCGGCAGTCCGGTCTCTTCGGCCAGCTACTGGATCATCTGCCCGGGAGTGCGCTGGACTGCGTGTAGCAGCAGCACTCGGCTGCGTTGGGTCAGTCCTCGGTAGTCGTCGACGCGGCGCGGCATGGACCTATTTTAGGAAGTCGTGCGGGTGTATGGGGATGGGGCCGAGGGCCGATGCGGGGACGGCCTCGGTACTCTGGGTCCGAGGAGGTTGCTCATGCTTGAATCGCGCGGCTTCAGTGTCGACATCGTCGCCTACGCCCCGCAGTATCGTGATGCGCTGTTGGATCTGGCGATCCGGGCGTGGGAGCCGGTGTTCCCTATCCTCGCAGATGACGTGCCTTCGTTCGTCTACCGGGCCTTCTACCCGAGGGGGTGGCGCCAGCGTCAGCGCGCAGACCTTGCTGAGGTGCTGGACAAGGAGCCGGAGGGCATCGACGTAGCCGTTGACGGCCCAAGACCTGTGGGTTGGGTCAGCACGCGCTTGCACCGGGAGGACAACATGAGTGAGGTCTATGTCATCGCTGTCGATCCCGAGTATCAGCGCCGGGGAATCGGACGCACACTCATGGAGTGTTCTTTCGCGCGGGGCCGACGGGCGGGAATGAGAATGGTCATGGTTGAAACCGGTGATGACGGGGGTCATGCCTCGGCGCGTGCTGCATACGAGTCCATCGGCTTCGAACGATGGCCGGTGGCACGTTACTTCAAAGACCTCAGTACCTGAGTCCGCAGGGAAGACCATAGATCTGTTGCCGGTCGGCGCGGAGGCCGATTCCCTGGCCGTGGAGCTACTGGTCAACAGGTGAGGTGCGTCGGCGTGAGGCCCGGCGTTTGAGTCTCCTGTCAGGGGAGGCTCGATACTGAAATGCATGTACAGCATTGGAGAATTCGCCGCGACCACGGGCCTGACAGTCAAAGCGCTACGGCACTATGACGAGATAGGTCTGTTGCAGCCCGCCTCGGTCGACCAGCACTCCCGATACCGACGGTATGAGGTCGAACAACTGCGGCCCGCGACGATCATCAAGGTGCTGCGTGAGGTCGGGTTGGGGACGGAGGCGATACGGCAGGCCCTGGAGAGTGAGCCGGGGCAGGTGCTTTCGCGTCATCGGCAAGAGGTCCTTGCTCAGAGGGAGAGTGAAGACGCCGTCTACGCCCGGGCACAGGAATTCTTCACTCATTTGGAGGCCAGCATTGGGGTTACTGTGCAGGACGAGCCCGCTCAGCCGTGGGTCGCGCAGATATTAAGATTGACCACTGATGAGATAGAAAGACTGAATGAGAATAATCAGGCCATCAACGATCTGTTCAATCAGCAGGCTGAGGAGCTGATGGTCAGGCTTCAGGAGCACGATATTACTGTCACCGGTCACCCGTGGACGACAGGCCGTATGGCCGAAGGGCGGGAGATCTTTGAGATGCTCACCGTTTACCCCGTCGATCGGCCGCTACCGATGGAGTGGGGTGAAGCAGACACTGAGGTCGGGCTGCTTCCAGCTCGGCGTGAACTGTGCGCAGAGTGGGAGGCCGACCCCGTCGATGCTGAGTACGGCGAGCACTTGGACCCCCGAGCCGTACTGTTCCTCGAAGAAGCACATCAGCGCGGTGCACTGATGGAAGACCCGGCCAATGCTGCCCGCACCGGTATGAGAGAAGATGGTGGCCGTTCCCTCATCTGGGTGGCCCTCACCGTCGAAGAGCAAGGGTGACCCAGACGAACGGGCCACCTGACTCCCGGCGGGGCCGACTTCTGGTGGCCAGACTGACGTACACGCAGGATGGTGAAGAGTCAACGCGGAATTTGCACCACGAACGTCGCAGGTCTGAACAAGGACCAATCGGTGCACCTTCGTAGATGCTCCTCAACCCCCGGACGCCGGTGAAAACGCTTGTCCGCCGTATTCTCAGGGGTTCTCAGGTGTACCCGTCTCGCACTCAGTCGACTCGGCACCACGATGAGCGGGGTCCGGTGGCGAAATATTCGCGTGGTCCTCAAACGGATTTGAGTGCCGCGAATCGCAAGGAGCTGGTTGTTGGGTACGCCGCCGCGAGGTGCCGCTGTCCGAACAACGACAGGCAGAGGCTTCCCGGCTGTATACGGAAGGACTGACGTTGCGAGAGGTAGCGGCGAAGCTGGGAGCAGGCAAGGATGCTGTTCGCTCTGCTGTGCTAGCCCATGGTGGAACGGTTCGCTCCCGTGGCCGTCCTCCGAGGAAGACGGGATCATAGGCGGCTGCGTCTGATGGCCTGTGAGCCTGCTATAGTAGTGGCAATAGTTGAGCCCGCCCAGCTTCGCGCTGGAGTGGGCTTGACCTCTGTATAGGCAAGGTTCGGCGGCTTGTGAATCATCCAGTCAAAGCTTTCAGCACCGTGGAAGACCAGGTGAAGTTGCTCCGGTCACGCGGACTGGAGTTGGATGATGAGGCACAGGCTTCCCAGTGGCTCCGTTCCATTGGTTACTATCGGCTCAGCGGATATTGGTACCCCTACCGCCAACCGGCAAGTGCACCACAAGGTTCTCGGAAAGATGTCTTCATCCCGGGATCATCGTTCAACGATGTGATCAGGCTCTATGAGTTCGACCGCAAGCTACGCACTTTGATTCATGACGGAATAGAGCGAATCGAAGTAGCCATGCGAGCGCAGGTCAGCGCCTACCTCGGCAAGATCAGCCCACTGGCATATCAGGATCCCACTAACTTCCGCCCGTCTTTTGACCATAAAAGATGGGCGGACATCGTCAACAAGCGTGTGAACCGCGCACGTACTCACAGTGAACCAGTGAGGCATCACGATCAGAAGTACGGTGGATCGCTGCCGATCTGGGTGCTCACAGAGGTCCTCGACTTCGCAGATGTCTCACGTCTCTTTGAAGGGCTTCCCGCGGCTGCACAATGGCGCATAGCCGGAGAACTGGGAATCCACATCGACACTTCCTCTCTGTCGAGGAGTCAACGGGCCAGAGCCAAGAAATTGCATCCGATGGTCCGTTGGCTGGAGCAACTCACCGTCCTCCGCAATACTGGCGCCCATCACTCGCGTCTCTGGAATAGAAACTTCGTCCCTGTAGCCACGGCTGCTCTACGCACTGTGGAAGATCCGCAAGCCCTGCCTGAAGGTGAGAGTAAACGGGTCTATGGCGCGCTGGTGCTTATGACGTTTCTGCTCCGGCATATCTCCCCCGGGACCACGTGGGGCCTCAAGGCCTGCGACCTGGTCGAGGAATCATTCCAAGCACTGAGTTATCGGTCTCCTCAAGAGATGGGCTTCCCTGCAGGATGGCGCAGTCTGCCGATCTGGACTCCATAGCGGGTGGGCGCCGGAGATCTAAGTCTTCTTCTTCTGGCGCGTGCATAGACTCCTGTATGGCTCCTGAACCATCATATCCTCCCAGGAGACCCTGGAAGCTCAGCTGATGAATGCTCGTAAACGAGTCATTTAGTAATTTGGGAAGCTCCCATCACAGTCGCCGACACGACTAGATCCCCTTCCTAGCTGCCTTTCGGTGGCGCTCGAAGGGGACTGACTACTCCTTGTACGTCTCAGGACTCGTTCGGATCCCTGTGTTTCCCTACGGCTGAGACAAGCCAGTCTGCCGCGGCATGGGCGGCCTCTTCCAGGGTCGCGTGTTCGTGCGTCGGCTCCTCTGGCGGGCCCACAGTCGGGAATGGTTTGCCAGCAGGGGTGGGACCGAAGCCGCTATCCTCCCAAGTGAAGCCCCTCCACCTCACAGGTGTTTGACCTGGGTTTCCACCAGCTGGTTGGGGCTGGTGGTCTCAGCATAGAACAGCTTCTCGAACTCCGCCGGTGGCCGATCCTGGAGATAACCGTGCAGTCTCTGGGAGAGCCCGGAGAGCCCTTCAGCATTCTCTTCAACCGCGAGGTCCAGCTCACCGCGCTGCGCCGCAAACAGAGAGGCGGAGACCAGAGTGGAGTTCACACCACGAACGTCGCAGGTCTGAACAAGGATCAACTGGTGCCCCCGGCAGGATTCGAACCTGCGACACCCGCTTTAGGAGAGCTCAGTAAGGCGGCGTGCAACGATTGCATGCCTTGATCTCACGCAGCTGACGGGCGCTGCGTTCATTCCGTGCAACCCCGGGGCACGTCGGGGGCACATGTGATTCATGGATCCCAGCAGCACTGGGGGAGCGGTCCCGGACATTTCCGGTGGACCTTCATGGCCGAACTTCGAATCGACCAGGAGGGTTGCAAATGTGTGCGCGTGAAGATTCCGAGGCGCCGGAGGCGCTGGCGGTGCCCGAGTCCGGAAGGAGCGGAGCGACTGACGGCGAGGGCACCGCCCTTGACCCGGTATCGAAACTTTATGCAGGCGACCTCGCTGGACGTGTGGAAGCAGTGGGTGCTTCGTTGCCTTGCGAGCGACCGATTCTGGTTCGCAATGACTCTTCGGGTGAGGTCGTGAAGGTTCGTTGTGGCCGTCGTCGGACTGCTGATTGCGTTTCGTGTTCTGCGCTGTATTCCGGTGATGCGGCTGCGATTCTCAGGTCTGGGGCGTTGGACGTCGATCCGGGGGCTGTGGTTGTCATGCTGACTCTGACCGCGCCGTCATTCGGGCGTGTTCATTCGGTGCCGCGTGGAGTGGACCCTCGGTACGGACGTAGATCTGGGTCAATACGACGGTGCGCTTGTGGTGAGTATCATGAGCCAGGAAGTTCCTTGGCAGGCGTGCCGCTTCATCCGGAGGCATACGAGTATGCGGGACAGGCTGATTGGAACGCTGCATTCGGTCAGCTCTGGAATCGCACGGCGACGCGTCTGTCGCGAGCGTTTGGGTTGGACGAACGGCTGGCGTATGCCGGGACGACTGAGTGGCAGTCACGGGGTGTGATTCATGCGCATCTTCTCGTCCGATTGCCTGCTCAGATAGGTGCGTCGTGGTATCGGGACAGTAGTGGGCGGACTCGATCTCGATTCATCGAAGAGACTGTACGTGCTGTGCGCACTGTGTATGCGGATCGTCAGAAGCGGTGGGGGTCGCAGGTCGTGGCGGAGCTGATTGCCGCACCGGGCATGGAATATGGGCGTTTGGCGAAGCGCACCGTTGGATACATCCGGAAAGCTCTGGCGTACTCCGTGAAGGATCTGAGTGCAGAAGCAGGGGGCGGCTCGAGCGATTCCGCTGCACGCCGTGATCACCTGGTTCGTTGTTACCGGGCCGGGCGACTCGTCGAGTGCCCTCGGTGTGGAGGGGCGTACCGGCGAAGAGGGTGTCGATCTCCCCGGCACCGCAGTTTCGGGTATGCGGGGCACGCATTGCGGAAGTCGCGAAGTTGGTCGCAGTTGACGTTCCGGTCTCTCAAGGCGCGCCGTATCGCGTTCCACGGGTGTGACGCTCCGGGTGAAGCTACATGGTCGGTGATCGGTGGCGGAACTGTGGACTATACGGTGGCGGCAGTGCAACGCGGCTTGATGGTTAACTCACGTGTAGTTACCCCGGCATGGGCTAGGTCAGTTGGAAGCGGGAATCAGGATCGTGTTCCCCCCAGCAGGGCCTCGCATTCTGTGACCGAGGAACTGGTTCCGCACCTGGTCTGAGACGGGGCTGAGGACTGCTCGGACCTTTCCTTCAGCCCCTTCCTCGTAGCCTTCGATCTGTCCCACGTGGACGATGAATCCACACACCGAGGCGACCAGCAGTCCGTGGTGGCGCTTTTCAGGGGCCACGCGCCACCATCTGTCGACCCCTGCTTCGCGATCGGCAGGGTTGAGGTCTGCAGACCAGCCCTTGAAGTTTCTGCTTGCGTCGTCTTCGTCGGGGACCGCGGCGCGGACGCGGACTTGGAGGATATCTGGGTGCTCGCCTTCGACGCGGGGCGATTGTGCCAGCTTGGCCACTTTTGCTTCTTCGACGAATTTGCTTGCGCCGCTGCTGAAGGTTCTGCCAGCGAGGCCTGCGTCCATGACGGTGGCGGCGTCTCGTACGGTCAGTCCCAGGATCTTGGCGGCGCCTTTTGCGGGGACGATTGGCGTTGGTTCCATGGCAGTCACTCTATCTGATGACCCATTCGCCTCCTCGTAGATGATCTGAGGTCGACCTGTGCATAGATAAAATTGGGCGTAAGCTCTTGACACCTGGGTGATCATCGTAGATCGTAGGGTGGGAAGACGAAGGGTGCGGTCTCAGAGTGGGGCCGTGGAGCCGGGAGGTGGCAATGAAAGTTCATTTCACGCCGAGGAGCGGTGAGGCGCAGAGCCGAGCGGCCGAGAGGGTCGTAGGCGAGGTGCTGGAGGCTGCGGGATACACCGTGGAGGGCCGGAGCCCGCGCGCCCATGGCGGCGACCTGTTCGTGTGGGATCTGCACGGTGTGCTGACGATCGTGGAAGTGAGGTCCTGCACAATTGTCGATGCTGACAGCACGATCTTCTTCGACGTCGATAAAGGGCTGCGTGCCCACCGGCGTCTCGCCGAGAAGATGGGCGCGTCGAGGATCGTCGTCGTCGCAGTCTTCATCGATGAGGGTGCTGAGGACGCGACTTTGGGGGCTCTGGGGGCTGAGCACGTCGAGGCCCTGGCTCGGAGGCGCGCGGAGCACTATGTCGGTCTGCTGGGATCCAAGGGGCAGAAGCGGAGTCGTCCGGTGAAGGTCCTCTGGGCTGAGGACATGGCCGAGCTGGATGAGGTCTTTGACCTGGAGCCGGGGAATGGGGCGGTTGCGTGATGCAGCTGGAGACGTGGGAGCCCGTGGGAGAGCGGCTCGCGGAAATGTCTCAGTGGACGCTCAGCCCGGGTGCCGGCCCATTTGGTGACGGTGCTCCGATCTGGGCCGTGATCTCCGGTGACTATGCGACTTCTCTGACCGAAGTGCCGGTGCCAGTGCGATTCTTCGTGACGGCATCCGACGGTGAGTACTGCGTGGGCTACCTCGTAGTACGTGAACGGATGTCGGGCCTGAGGAGTGAGCATGGCGAGATCGAACTCGCTGCTCTGTCGGACGCACAGGTGCTGCTCGTGCAGGACATGCATTTCGAGGATGTTGTGGATCGACGTGATGCGTCGGACGACGTGATGAGGATGTGGGTCGAAAAGCACGCACAGGAGGTGTCGTGATGCGTTGGGTACCGGTGGATCAAGAACTGGTTACGGCTCTGGCGCTGGAGGTCGAGCCGAAGGTCAAGGATCGCCAGACAGGCGAGCAGGCAACAGATGCAAACGGGATGCCTCGGTGGGCTATCGCCGCGTTCCTCAGCGGCGAGGAGAACGGGAACGCGGGGATGGCGCGAGTGACGGTTCCGGCGGCGTCGAAGCCCGAGATCGCTCCTGGCCAGCAGGTCAGGTTCCCCGGGCTTCGGGTGATGCACTGGCAGCAGGACAGTCGGTCTGGCCTGGCGTGGGTGGCTGACGACGTCGTGGCGGCGACGGCGTCGGCTCGCCGGTCGGGTGGGGGCGAGTGACGTGATCCGGGAGGCGGCAGCTCGCGTCTGGCGGTTACTGACGGAAGCGATGAAGCAGGCCGGGCTGCCGCTCCGATCACTAGCCTTGGGAGTTCTGGGCGTCCTGCTCGCGATATCTCCGGTTAGTGACTGGACTGCGGCGATCTGGCTCCCGCTTCTGCTCCTCGCCGGGTTCCAAATATGGCGGTCATGGAGTCGTGGCACATTCGCAGCGGTGTGGCCTGCAGCGAAGCGCACCTTCATTCACGCTGTTCACGTAGACGAGCGAGACGTGCCGGTCGCTGCAAGAGTGCTGCTCACCTGGGATGTGGTGATGCTGCGGTCTGGTGGTGCGTATCTTGTCGATGGCCGGACGCCTCGGGGATCAATGGGGGCCTCGGAGAAAGTCGATGGGTCTGCGTCGGCGTTTCAGCCGAGGATCGCCGGAATGTCCTCATCCCGTCGCGGTCTGGTCGTACTTATCGATGTCCCTGTGGGGCTGGATGTTGAACGATACATGGCCGAATCGACGTATGCAGCGGCATGGGGCGTGGCGACTGTCGAGGCTGATCAGATGAGTCCGGGTGTCGTCCGGCTGGTGCTGTATACCGGTGATGACCCGCTCGAGCAGCCGGTTGATTGGGATCAGCTTCCGAGAGCATCGGCTGATCTCGGGGCCCCGGTTCCGTTCGCTGTCGATGACCAAGGCCAAGCTGTGGAGCTGCAGCGTGCGCACACGCTGGTGCTGGGCGCGACAGGGAGCGGGAAAGGCAGTGGTCTATGGGCAGTTGTGAACGGTCTGGCGCCTGCGGCCGAACGCGGCCTCGTCCGGTTCGTGGGGCTGGACTCTAAAGCGAGTGAGGTCCGACAAGCTGAAGGGCTGTTCTGCGAGGTCGGCTATACAGCGGACGAGCACGCCGAGGTGTTCGAGAAGCTGGCGTCGCTTGTCCAGGAGCGCGGCGACGCCCATCAGGGGCGTGAATTCACTGCCACGCCGGAACAGCCACTGATGGTGGTGGTCATCGACGAGATCACTTCGCTGACGAGCATTTTCAAGGATGCGAAGGCTCGCAACTCGGCGATGGCGGATCTGCGGATCGTCCTGTCGCTGGGGCGGTCTCGCGGGATCGTCGTCATCGGAGCTGGACAAGACCCGACGAAAGAGTCGATGCCGCTGCGGAATCTCTTCCCGCAAGTTGTGGCGCTTCGCCTGCGTGATCAGACGGAGACGCGGGTGGCGTTGGGCGAAGGAGCTCTGGAGGCCGGTGCGAGGCCGCACGATATCCGGGTCGCCTCCGCGTCCAACGGATATGCCACAGCAGGTGTCGGATATGTCCAGACGGAGACCGGTGAGTTCGTCCGGATGAGGACTCCGTACATGAGCGACGACGGGTTGGCCGAGCTGGAACGGCAGCTGGGTGATCACAGTGGTCACTCATGCCAGAGGGACTCGGAGAAAGCTGAACAGGAGGGGACCTGAGCATGGCACGGTCGTCGACTCGGGGACGTCGTCCCGATATGAGCGCCTTCGACGGGAGCACTAGATTCATCAAGAGTGAGTGCAGCGAATCGCGTAGCGACACCGTAGGTGCTCTTGAGGAGCCTCGTGCTCGCGTCAATCTGGGATTTCGGGACGACGACCTGCTGACCACAGGAGAAGTAGCGGAGTGGCTGCGGGTGAGCCCTTCGACGCTGTGCCGGTGGAGGAAGGTTGGTGACGGCCCGCCTGTCATCTGGATCGGTGCGTCGTGCCCTCGATATGAGCGTGCTGCAGTGGCACGCTGGCTGACTCGTATGGCCGCCTGATCAGCGACTTCGGTGGAGAGAATTCAGATGGCGGTGAGAAAAGAGCCCAGTGGTCGGTGGCGTGCGGTCATCAAATCGGGGCGACAGTACGTCGCCGGGCGGACTTTCGACACAAAGTCAGCTGCTGTGGCTTGGGAGACCCGGCAGCGCGCGGCCCTGGATGGGGTTCCTGATCTGCGTGCGGGCAGGGTCGCTCTAGTCGACGCGATGGACGAATGGCACAGCTGGCGACGGGGCCGGGTGGCGGAGAGTACGTGGAAACGGGACCAGTCGGTGATCGCGGGCTTGCCGAGGGCTATGGGCAGCCGTGAGCTGCGCTCAATCAGGACTCGGGATATTGAACACGCGATCACGGAGGACAGGGTGACGGTTTCGACGATGAAACGTCGTTTGACGACACTCGGTGCATTCTTCTCGTGGTGTGTGCGTGAGGGCATGCTTCCAGCATCCCCGGTGAAGGGGGTCGAAGTGCCGCGCGGGACGGATGTGGTTGTGGCGATGAATCCGTGGACGTGGCAGGAGTTGGAACACGTCGCAGCGGACATGGGACAGCATGCGCCGCGGATGGCTGATGTCGTGCTGGTGCTCGGATGGACTGGATTGCGGTGGGGCGAAGCCCGTGCCCTGCGGGTTGGCGATGTGATGCGTGAGCAGGGTTCGGCGGCATTGATGGTGAGGTCGTCGCACTCAGAAGGTATGCGTGAGAAATCGACCAAGGGTGGACGTAGCCGACGTGTGCCGGTAGCCGATCGCGTCCTGCCGATCATTGAGCGCTGGGTACGAGATAAGTCGCCTTCAGACCTGCTGCTTACGACTGAACGTGGCGCTCAGGTCCACAAGTCGAATCTCCGACGGGCGGTCCGGTGGCATGACTACGCACCAGGGCACAGCATCCACGACCTACGCCATACCGCTGCGACGGAGTGGTTGCGATCTGGTGTTGATGTGCGGACTGTGCAGGCCTGGTTGGGGCATTCGAGTCTGACGACAACTCAGGTCTATGTGCATTACCTGGGGAGCTCAGCTGATCGAACAGCCCTCGACCTCATCAACGAGCGGGGCACGTTGGGGGCACATGACTCGGGATCAGCCTGACTTGGTTCGTTCTGTGAGCAGGCATGACAAGGAGTTTTTTCGGTGCCCCCGGCAGGATTCGAACCTGCGACACCCGCTTTAGGAGAGCGGTGCTCTATCCCCTGAGCTACGGAGGCGGGGAGGCGCCGTCGTCGGTCCGGCACAGGTCCGTCACCGCCGCACGCCGCGGACCATCCTACCGGGTCGCCGCAGCCTCTTACGGTGTGCGGTTCTCCTGCAGGGACCGGCGGATCGCATCGACCACCACTGAGCCCACCACCAGCGCTCCGACCACCACAAGCAGCACCCAGGAGACGACGGTCAGCGAGGACGCCGTCCCCACCGCCGATTCTGAGAGCTCCTCGGAGCCGAGGATCGAGTCGATCATGAAGGTCTTGACGATGTCCACCACGGCGAACAGGCCGGCCGCCGCCAGCACACCCCAGCGCAGGAACCGGCCGCGCATGAGCAGCCCCACTGAGGCCCAGGCGGAGAGGAATGCTGCCACCGGGAACAGGATGCCCGCGGTCCGGTGCAGGAAGTTCAGCTGGCCGCGGGCGTCGTCGTCCATCACTGAGCGCAGCCGCTCGATGTCCTCGACGTCGAAGCCCCAGAGCCTGGCCCCCGGCATCGAGAAACCACCGGCGAAGTAGGTCATCTGCGGCATCGCGAACAGGTGCAGATATGCGAAAAGAAGCAGCGTGACGATCACCAGCGCGTAGACCAGAAGCCGAGGATTCGAACGCCCCGGCGCACTCCGCCGCGCACTGGGGGTAGACGGGCGCCTGTCCCCGGAGCGTGTGGGCTCCACGGAAGGATCACGCCCCTCACGCTTGGCTCGGCGATACGCACGCAGGCCCCCGACGTCGCTGTCCTGAGCACCCGAACCACCCGCCGAGCCGCGGGCGGCATCGGAGGAGGCCGGCGGCGCAGCAGGATTGCCGCGGTTGGTCTTCCTGCGACGAGACATACGCCTCCCGGGCTGTGGATGAACTCTGGATCAGCGGCACTGAGCCGGACACCTTTCCGCGCTCAGACGGTGCGGTCACAGTATCCCACTCCCCACTGGCCTCGTGGAGAACCCCGGGTGGCCACCGCCCAGAACTCTGCCGCGCGCATCAGACGCGCATCAGAGATGTCACCCCCTCCTCCTACACTGGAGGGATCATGGACTTCGTCTTCACCCCACCCTCCGAGCGCTCTGACAGCACCCTCGCGCGCCCTGCCGCACCGACGCAGGACCAGCAGCCCGCCGCCGATGCCACCGCCGGGCTCAACGAGCCTCAGGCCGAGGCGGTCCTGCATCGAGGTGCGCCGCTGCTCATTGTCGCCGGTGCCGGATCGGGGAAGACGCGAGTGCTCACCCGCCGTATCGCCCACCTGCTGCAGACCGGTGCCGCTCGCCCCCACGAGATCCTGGCCATCACCTTCACCAATAAGGCCGCCCGCGAGATGAAGGAGCGCGTGGCCGAGCAGGTCGGCTCCGTCGCCGAACGCATGTGGGTCTCCACCTTCCACGCCTCCTGCGTGCGCATCCTCCGCGCCGAGGCGGCGAACCTCGGCCGGAAGACCACCTTCACCATCTACGACGCCGCGGACTCGCTGCGCCTGATCACCACGATCGCCAAACTCCACGATCTCGACCCCAAACGCTTCGCCCCGCGCGCGATCCGCCAGCGCATCTCCACGCTGAAGAATGAGCTCGTCGACGCCGAAGAGTACTCGCGCACCGCCCCCAACGAGCCATTCTCTGAAGCCGTCGCCGCCGTCTACCGCGATTACACCGAACGGCTCCGCGCCGCCAACGCCTACGACTTCGACGACCTCCTGGCCGAGACCGTCTGGATGTTTGACGCCTTCCCCGCCGTGCTCGACAACTACCGGCGCCGATTCCGCCACGTGCTCGTCGACGAATACCAGGACACCAACCACGCCCAGTACCGGCTGGTTCGTCAGCTCACCGGGCAGATCGACGGCGTCGAGGCACCGCCCGCTGAGCTCACCGTGGTAGGTGACTCCGACCAGTCCATCTACGCCTTCCGCGGCGCAGACATCCGCAACATCATCGAGTTCGAGCGCGACTACCCGCAGGCCCGCACCATCCGCCTGGAGCAGAACTACCGCTCTACTCAGACCATCCTCGACGCCGCCAACGCGGTGATCTCCCAGAACGCCGGGCGCACTGAGAAGACACTGTGGACCGACCTGGGGGCGGGGGAGCCGGTCACCGTGCACGTCGCCCCCTCGGAGTCCGACGAGGCCGAATGGATCGCCCGCACCATCGACGCCCTCGGCGACGACGACGGCACCCGCCCCGCCGACGTCGCCGTGTTCTACCGCACCAACGCCCAGTCCCGCTCCCTGGAGGAGCGGCTGATCAGCCGCGGCATCCCGTATCGGGTTCTCGGCGGGACCCGCTTCTACGACCGCAAAGAGATCAAGGATGCGCTGGCGTACCTGCACGTCATCAATAACCCCGATGACGACGTCAACCTCCGCCGCATCCTCAATGAGCCCAAACGCGGCATCGGAGACCGCGCTGAAGGGGCCGTGGCCGCGCTGGCTCAGCGTGAGCGCACCACCTTCTTCGAGGCGCTGCGCCGGGCTGAGGACGCCCCGGCCATGGCGGCGCGCTCGGCCAAAGCTGTGGCCGCCTTCGTGCGGATGATGGATGACCTCATCGCTCTCAACGAGGACGAATCCCCAGCCGTGGTGCTCGAGGCCGTCCTGGAACAGACCGGGATGCTCGAGGCGCTGCGCCAGTCCAAGGACCTGCAGGACGAGTCCCGTGCCGATAACCTCGGTGAGCTCGTCGCTGTCATGAAGGAGTATGAAGCCTCCACCGAAGGTGCTGCGCTCGCCGACTTCCTCGAGCAGGTCTCACTGATCGCCGACGCCGATGCCATCCCCTCTGCCGGAGATGACGAGTCCGAGCAGCTGGCCCGGGAGCAGGGGCAGGTCACGCTGATGACGCTGCACACCGCAAAGGGCCTCGAGTTTCCTGTGGTTTTCCTCACAGGAATGGAGCACGGGATCTTCCCGCACGCCCGCTCGATGTCTGACGCCGAGCAGCTCGCCGAGGAACGACGCCTGGCCTATGTGGGGCTCACCCGCGCGCGCCGCCGTCTCTACCTCACCCGCGCCGAATCCCGGCACCTGTGGGGTCAGCATCAGTACAACCCGCCCAGCCAGTTCCTCGCCGAGATCCCCGAGGATCTGGTGGAGGTCGACGCCGCCTCCTCCGGTGGGCTCACCGGCGGCCTCTCAGGGAGTCTCAGCGGCAGTCTCTCGGGCGGATTCGCCGGAGGAAACGGCAGCGGATACAGCGGCGCCGCTCGCTATTCCTCCCCGCAGTTCGGCGGCTCTGGGACAGGTTCCCGCGGTGGTCCGTTGGTCTACGGCGCCGTCGGCTCGGAGAAGACCTCCTCCGCGCTGCCGGGGAGCGGGCGGTCCCAACACACCGCCGGTGCCGCCCCACGCCAGGTCAACCCGGACCGGGAGATCCCCTCGCTGTCCCCGGGAGATACGGTCACCCACCAGAAGTTCGGCCGGGGCGAGGTGCTCGCCGTCGAAGGGACCGGCGACAAAACTGTCGCCAAAGTCAGTTTCGCTGGGAGCGAGAAGAGACTTCTCCTGCGATATGCTCCATTGGAGAAGGCCGACTGAGGTCTGCGCTGCGCAACGCGGTGCTGAACCCGGACGGCTTCTTCGGGGCTGGCGCGCTGTGCCGCCTGGCGTCGGAGGTCTTCCGGTCACCGTGCCCGGAGGCCCCGCGGCGTCGTGCACGGGTGCGGTCCGGCCCAGACAAGAGATGACTTCGACGCAGAAGGACACCACCCGTGGACCTGTATGAGTACCAGGCGCGCGATCTGTTCGAGGCACACGGAGTTCCCGTGCTGGCCGGCATCGTGGCGCAGACCCCGGAAGAGGCCAAAGCGGCCGCGGAGAAGATCGGCGGCACCGTCGTCGTCAAAGCTCAGGTGAAGGTCGGCGGCCGCGGCAAGGCCGGCGGCGTGAAGCTCGCCAAGAGCGCCGATGAGGCCTACGAGCACGCGCAGGCCATCCTGGGCATGGACATCAAGGGGCACACCGTTCACCGCGTGATGATCGCCCAGGGTGCCGAGATCGCCGAGGAGTACTACTTCTCGATCCTTCTGGACCGCGCCCAGCGCAACTACCTGGCCATGTGCTCCAAGGAGGGCGGCGTCGAGATCGAGCAGCTCGCTGAGGAGCGGCCCGAGGCGCTGGCCCGCGTCGCCGTGGACCCGAACACCGGGGTCGACGCCGCCAAGGCCCGCGAGATCGCTGAGCAGGCCGGCTTCACCGAGGACCTGGACCAGCTCACCGAGGTCTTCCAGACCCTGTGGACGGTCTTCCAGAAGGAGGACGCTACCCTGGTGGAGGTCAACCCGCTGGTCAAGGCCGGTGAGGGCAAGATCATCGCTCTGGACGGCAAAGTCACCGTCGACGACAACGCCGACTTCCGCCAGCCCGGCCACGCCGAGCTGGTCGACGAGCGCACCGAAGACCCGCTCGAGGCCAAGGCCAAGGAGAACGACCTCAACTACGTCAAGCTCGACGGTCAGGTCGGCGTCATCGGCAACGGTGCCGGACTGGTCATGTCCACCCTCGACGTCGTCGCCTACGCCGGGGAGGCCCACAACGGGGTCAAGCCCGCGAACTTCCTCGACATCGGTGGCGGCGCCTCGGCCGAGGTCATGGCCAACGGCCTCGACGTCATCCTCGGCGACGACCAGGTCAAGTCCGTCTTCGTCAACGTCTTCGGCGGGATCACCTCCTGCGACGCCGTGGCCAACGGCATCGTCAAGGCCTTGGAGATCCTCGGCGACACCGCCACCAAGCCGCTGGTCGTCCGCCTCGACGGCAACAACGTCGAAGAGGGCCGCCGCATCCTCGACGAGGCGAACCACCCGTTGGTCACCATCGCCGACACTATGGACGAAGGCGCCGACAAGGCCGCCGAACTGGCTAACAAGTAAGGACTGAGACTTCCCAATGTCTATCTACCTGAACAAGGACTCGAAGGTCATCGTCCAGGGCATCACCGGCGGCGAGGGCACCAAGCACACCCGTCTGATGCTCAAGGCCGGTACGAACATCGTCGGCGGTGTCAACGCCCGCAAGGCCGGCACCACCGTGGAGCACCAGGACAAGGACGGCAACGACATCTCGCTGCCGGTCTTCGGCTCGGTGGCTGAGGCCATGGAGAAGACCGGCGCCGACGTCTCGGTGGCCTTTGTGCCCCCGAAGTTCGCCAAGGACGCCGCGATCGAGGCCATCGACGCCGGCATCGGCCTGCTGGTGGTCATCACCGAGGGCATCCCGGTCCAGGACACTGCCGAGTTCTTCAACTACGCGCAGACCAAGACCGGCGCCGACGGCAAGCCGACCACCCGTATCATCGGCCCGAACTGCCCCGGCGTGATCACCCCGGGCGAGGCGCTGGCAGGCATCACCCCGGCCAACATCACCAATAAGGGGCCGATCGGCCTGGTCTCGAAGTCCGGCACCCTGACCTACCAGATGATGTACGAGCTGCGGGACATCGGATTCTCCACCTCCATCGGCATCGGCGGTGACCCGGTCATCGGCACCACCCACATCGACGCCTTGGAGTCCTTCGAGAACGACCCGGACACTGAGGCGATCGTCATGATCGGTGAGATCGGCGGCGACGCCGAGGAACGTGCGGCCGAGTACATCAAGGCCCACGTCACCAAGCCGGTCGTCGGCTACGTGGCCGGCTTCACCGCACCGGAGGGCAAGACCATGGGCCACGCCGGCGCCATCGTCTCCGGGTCCTCGGGTACTGCCGAGGCCAAGAAGGAGGCTCTCGAGGCGGCTGGCGTGAAGGTCGGCAAGACTCCGTCGCAGACCGCTGAGCTGCTGCGGGAGATCTACAAGGGCTGAGGCCCACCCACTGACATATCGAGTCCCCGATTCCCGGCGCATCTCACAGGCTTTTGGCCCGTAGATGCAGCTGGAATCGGGGACTCGATGTGTGTGAGGGGTGAGGGCGGTCCCTCGGGTGCTCAGTGCTCGGGTTCCGGGTGCTCGCCGAAGACGAAGTGCCGCCCCGAGACCTCCTCAGGGACGATACGCACGTAGAAGTCCTTCACTGTGGGAACCCAGGGTTTCAGCTGCAGCTCCTCCGCCCGTGCCAGGTCAGCCTCAGTCTCCACCCGGTGCGCGCGGCCTCTGAGCACCACGGACCACGCCTGGTCCTCAAGGATCCCGTCAGCCTCGACGACGACGTTCTCATCGATCGCCATGCCCGCGAGCTTATTGCCCGGCCCGGTGCGCATCACCAGGGTGCGGTCCTGGACGGCGAAATTGAAGGGGAAGATCTCCACCCGCCCGCCGGGGGAGACGACCAACCGCCCGTGCGAGGTGTGCTCGAGCAGCTTCCAGGACTGTTCCTCCTGCAGCACCAGGACGGGCTCACCGTCGGGGTGGTCGAACATCAGATGCGTGGAATCTGCCATCTCGTACCCTCCTTGTCGTCCAGCCGCGGCCCCTGAAGGAACGGCGAGAGATCACGTCGTCGTGTGATCTCCATCCTAGTCACCGGGGCCTCTGCGTGGGCAGCTCAGGTGACGGCGACGTCGAGCAGTGATCCGACGATGTAGGTCACCCCTGCGGCTCCGAGCCCGATCGCCAGCTGACGCAGCCCCCGGGTCAGCGGTGAGGAGCCGGAGAGCAGGCCGACCACCCCACCGGTGAGCATCAGCGCGACGGAGACCAGGCCGCAGGCGATCAGCAGAGCGGTCAGCCCCGTGACCCCGACGAGGAACGGCAGGATGGGGATCAGGGCGCCGGAGGCGAAGAAACAGAAGCTGGACAGGGATGCACCCCAGGCATTGCCGATGGCGTGGTGCTCCTCCGAGCGGTCGACCGGGCCCTGCGCGCCGTCCGGATGAGCGGAGAACGACGGGTTGCAGTCGCAGGGGAAATGCCCCATCCGCTCCATGGCTCGGTGGTGAGCGTCCTCGGGCGACATGCCCCGGGCGAGGTAGACCAACTCCAGCTCGTTGGCGTCGACGTCGAGGTGCCGGGCCGCATCCAGGGTGACCTGCGTGGGGGAGGAGGCTTCGAGCAGCTCACGCTGAGAACGTACGGAGACGAACTCGCCGGCGGCCATGGACAGCGCGCCGGCGAGCAGACCGGCCACACCGGTGGCGAGCACGACGGAGGAGGAGACGCTGGTGGCGCCGATGCCCATGACCAGCGCCAGATTGGAGACCAGGCCGTCATTGGCGCCGAAGACCGCGGCACGGAAGTTCCCGGCCAGCCGCTCGCGTCCCTCGGCGGCGAGGCCGCGGACGACCTCTTCGTGGATCGCCTCATCGGCTGCCATGCCGGGAGGGGCGTCGGCGTCCTGGGCGTAGGGAGAGTCGCCCTCGGCGCGCTGGGCCAGAGCCAGGACGAACACTGAGCCGAAGAGCCGGGCCATCAGCCGCAGCAGGATCCGGTGTGCCGACGGCCGTGGCGGATCCGCGGCGTGCTCGCCCAACAGCTGCTCCCAGTGCTGCTGGTGGCGCCGTTCGGCCTCGGCCAGTCCTTCGAGGATGCGGCGCTGACTGCCGGATCTGCGTGCCGCGAGGTCCGCGTAGAGCCGTCCTTCGGCGATCTCATCGGCCAGGTAGCGGCGCCAGCGGCGGATCTGCCGCGGCGTGGGCTCAGCACGGGCCGAGGCGGCGTCGTCGGCGGTGCCGGGGTCGTCGTCGGGTGTGGGTCGGGGCTCGTTCACAGGCACTATTCTCTCCCGGCCGACCACCCCGACGAAGCCACCCCGGTATCGAGTATCCCTGGGCTTGTGAGTTCTCCCGTGGAACATACGGCGGGAGAACTCACAAACCCAGGGCTTCTGGGTAGGGGCGGAGTGTCTGTGACGGAGATCATCGCTATGCTGCGCGGCAGAAAATAAGTTGAAAGGGCTCCCGGGGGCGGGTGTCCCGCTACTCCTCGAGCCCATTGATGTCACGAGGCGAAAGTGTGAGGACAATGACGTCTGACCGCAGATCCCAGGAGCAGCCGACGACGGCGACCACCCCCGCCATGCCGTCCGAATCCCACACTCCGCGCCGCACATGGCGTTCCCTGCTCCGCGTCCGCCCGCTGGCCTTCCTGCTGGCCTGCGCGGGACTGGTCACCATCGTGCTGCTGCCCGGCGGCGAGGACCTGAGCGTCCAGGGCCAGATGGCGCTGGCCCTTCTGGTCTTCGCCGTGATCATGTGGGTGACCGAGGCCGTCAGCTACCCGGTCAGCGCCGTGATGCTCATCGGGCTGATGGCCGTGCTCATCGGCTTCACCCCGAACCCCGAGGAGCCCGGAGAGATCCTGGGCACCGGAGAAGGCCTGACGACCGCCCTCGGCGGATTCGCCTCCTCCGCCGTGGCACTCGTCGCCGCCGCTCTGGCCCTGGCCGCCGCCATGCAGGCCACCGGTCTGCACCGGCGCCTGGCCCTGCTGGTGATGCGCATCGCCGGAGAGAAGACCAGCCACATCCTCCTCGGCGCCATCGGCCTGGCGATTATCCTCGCGTTCTTCGTCCCCTCAGCCACCGCCCGCGCCGGCGCCGTGGTCCCCATCCTGATGGGCATGGTCGCCGCGTTCGGACTCGCCAAAGACTCCAAACTCGGCGCACTGCTGATCATCACCGCGGCCCAGGCGGTGTCCATCTGGAACGTCGGCATCCAGACCGCCGCCGCGCAGAACCTCATCGCCGTGGACTTCATCCGCGACACCATGGGTGAGACCGTCACCTGGCCCCAGTGGTTCATGTGGGCGGCTCCGTGGTCGCTGGTGATGTCCGTGGTGCTCTACTTCGTCATGCGCTGGACCATCCGTCCCGAGGTGGACAAGCTCTCCGGTGGCCGCGCCGTCGTGCAGAAGGAGCTCGATGACCTGGGCCCGATGACCGGCCCGGAGATCCGGCTGACCATCGTCGCCGTGCTGCTGTTGGTCCTCTGGTCCACCCAGGACATCCTCCACCCGCTCGACGCGCCGACGGTGACGCTGCTGGCCATCGGGGCCCTGCTGATCCCCCGCATCGGCGTCTTCGATTGGAAATCCGCCGAACGGCTCATCAACTGGGGCACGCTGGTGGTCTTCGCCGTCGGCATCTCCCTGGGCATGCTGCTGCTGGACACCGGCGCCGCCCAGTGGCTCTCCGAACGGACCTTCACTGCCCTGGGCATCCACGAGATGCCGCTGCTGGCCACGATCGCCCTGGTCTCGCTGTTCAACATCCTCATCCACCTCGGCTTCGCCTCCGCGACGTCACTGGCCGCGGCGCTGATCCCTGTGTTCATCGCATTGGCGGCCTCCCTGCCCAATGCCGATGAGGTCGGCATCGGGTTCGTGATCATCCAGCAGTTCGTGATCTCCTTCGGCTTCCTGCTGCCGATCTCGGCGCCGCAGAACATGCTCGCCTACGGTACGGGGGCGTTCAGCACGATGCAGTTCCTCAAGACCGGGATTCCGCTGACCGTCGCCGGATACCTGCTGGTGCTGCTGTTCTCGGCCACCTACTGGCAGTGGATCGGCCTGCTCTGAGGCCCTGATAACCTCACCGGGTGAGACGAGGTCTGCTCGATATCCGGCCACTGCGGCGCAGTCCCACGTTCCGCACCCTGTGGCTGGGCACAGCTGTCGCCGCCTTCGCCGGGCAGCTGACCATCATCGCGGTGCTCTACCAGGTGTGGGAACAGACCGGAGATCCGCTGATGACCGGCACCGTCGGTCTCGTCGCCGCCTTCCCGCGGCTGGCCGGCAGCCTGGCGGGCGGCACCCTCGCCGACACCTATGACCGCCGTCGAGTGCTGCTCGGCGCCGACTTCGGGCAGATCCTTGCCGTACTCGGCCTGGCACTGCATGCCGCCGGACTGCTCGGCGGGGTGGAGCAGACCGGCCCGGTGCTTCTCTTGGTCGCGGTCAACGCCGCGACGGCGGGGATGGGCGCGGCCGCCCGGCGCAGTATGATCGCGCCGCTGGTCAGCCGGGATCTGCTGCCCGCGGCCGTGGCGCTAGGCTCCTTGACCTTCCACGCGGCGGGCCTGGTGGGCCCGGCCCTGGCAGGACTGCTGCTCGGAGCGTGGGGGCTGACCATGACGTATACGCTGATCACCGCCTGCGCCGCCCTCGCCTTCGCCGCCGTGCTGCTGCTTCCGGCGGTGCCGCCGCCTGCTGGGCGCGGAGCGTCGCGAAACCCGCTGACGATGACCTGGGAGGGGCTGCGGTACGTGACGCGCCCAGGGGCGATCCGCGGAGCGTTCGGCACCGATCTCTTCGCCACTCTGCTGGCGATGCCAGTGGCGCTGTTCCCCATGATCAACGACTACCGCCTCGGCGGTGACCCCGAGACTCTGGGACTGATGGCCAGCGCGATGGCCGTGGGCGGCACACTGGCCGGTGTGTTCTCCGGGCACATCACACGCAGCCAACGGCTCGGGGTGATCCAGATGGCCGGGGCTGCGGCATGGAGCCTGGCGATCGTGGGTCTGGCCTTCGGCCCGGGGCTGGTCTCGGTGATGGCGGCGCTGGCGGTGGCCGGCGCCGCGGACACGGTCAGCGTGATCGCCCGGGGTGCGCTGGTGCAGCTGAGGATTCCGGAGAGCCGACGCGGCCGAGTCACCGCGGTCGATGACGCCATCGCCGTGGCCGGACCGGATCTGGGCAATGCGCGCGCCGGTGCCGTCGCCTCAGTACTCGGTGCTCCCGCCGCCCTGGCGCTCGGGGGCGGGCTCAGCCTGGTGGGGATCGGGTGGATCTTCTGGCGGAACACGGCGCTGCGCAGGTTCCGCCGCAGCGATGCCGCTGATGAGGACGACATGCCCTGAGCTGTTGCTCCTGGTGCCGTGGTTTCCTCAGCTGCGCCGGGCGCAGATCTCACCGAGGAGGCGTACGGCGGTCGGCGCCTGCACCCCCGGAGCGAGGCCGAGGGTGTGCGGGGCCAGATGCGCGGGGGAGACGGTGCCGCCGGCGTCGTCGCAGGTGACGAGGGTGCCGCCGGCCTCGCGGAGGATCAGCTGTGCTGCGGCGACGTCCCAGGGCTTGGCGTCCACCGTGAGGACCACGTCCGCCCAGCCCGCGGCCGCGAAGCACAGCTCCAGGGCCCCGGAGACGAGGCGACGGACGGTGGCGTAGGTCTGCACGAGCTCCGCGAACGCCTCGGCGGCGGCTGAGCCCTCGCGGTGCAGGGCTTCGGCTGCGGGGTAACTGGTGACCAGGTTCATCGTCGACTCGGGCCCCTGAGCGCGGGGCGACGGCGCGGCGAGCGTCCGGCAGCCGCGGGCGTCTTTGAGACGGGCGCCTGCACCGCGGGCGGCGGTGAACACCAGCCCGGCGGCCGGGGCGTGGACGACGCCGGCGACGACCTCGCCGTCGAGTGCCGCGGCGATCGAGACGGAGAAGAGATCGAAGCCGTGGACGAAGTTCGAGGTGCCGTCGATGGGGTCGATGATCCACTCCACATGCGGCACCCCCTCCGCGGTGCTGTCGCCGGGATGCCGGCCGCCTTCCTCGCCCAGCACGGAGGAACCGGGCACGGCGGCGGTGAGCAGCTCGACCAGTTCGGCCTCGGTGCGTTCGTCATGGTGGGTGACCAGATCATGAGCTGAGGTCTTCGTCCGGGCGGAGACCTCAGCTCGGAAGGCCTCGGCCAGCGGCGGGGCGACGGCTGCGGCGGCGTCCCGGGCGATGCGACGCAGTTCCTCGGGGGAGGGGGTGCTGCCACGGCCGCGGCTCGTCGTCGTCATGGTTCCACCCTACGCACCCGATGACTCTGGAGTTGGTGCCCTTTTGGCGCTGAATTCGGGCTCAGAAGGGCACCAACTCCAGAGTCAATGTAGTGGGTGGGGGCTATGTGGATGCTATGAGGAGTGGGTGAGTGGGCAGTGTGGCCCAGCTCATGACGGGTCCTCCCTCGTGAGACGATGGTCCGGTGACCGACGACGTATCCCAGGACCTCGCCGCCGCAGCCCGTCACTACCGCGACGACGGACGCAACGTCGCCATGCGCGCCGAGGACCGCTGGCATCGCCTGCGGCTCAACGTCGCCCGGCGCCGCGGTCAGCACGTCACCATCCTCTCGCTCTCCGGCTACGGCACCCAACGCTGGGTGCGGGTGTTCTCCCGGGTGGTCATGGCCCCGGACTCGCACTTCGCCAATGGCCGCCGCGTGGCCAAGATGATCGCCGATGGCGTCCGGGGCTGGCGGAACTTCATCTCCGCGCCGGTGCCCTTCGCCGAGATCACCGTGCGCATCGGCGGGCACACCTACGAGGTCGTCGCCGACCGCGGCGGCCTCGTCGACGCGGTACTGGAGGTTGAGCTGGAACCCGGCCACCACGAGGTCACCCTCCAGGCCCCGGGTGCGGACCCCACGACCGCTGACGTCTTCGTCATCGCTGAGCAGACCCGTACCGGCATCGTCTGCGACATCGATGACACCGTCGTGGTGACCAAACTGCCGCGCCCGTTCCTCGCGGCCTGGAACTCCTTCGTCCTCGACGAGCACGCCCGCACCCCCACCCCGGGGATCGCCGTGATGATGGAACGGCTGCTCCACCGCTTCGACGGCGCACCGGTGCTCTACATCTCCACCGGGGCGTGGAACGTCGCCCAGACGCTGACCCGCTTCCTCACCCGCAACCTGTACCCGCACGGCCCGCTGCTGCTCACCGACTGGGGCCCGACGGCGGACCGGTGGTTCCGCTCCGGGCGTGAGCACAAGGAGGAGCAGCTGGAGCGGCTGGCCCAGGATTTCCCGGAGATGGACTGGATCCTCATCGGCGACGACGGCCAGCACGACCCTGCCATCTACGCGGACTTCGCGCACCGCCACCCGGAGAAGGTGAAGGTCGTCATCATCCGACAGCTGACCTACTCAGAGGCGGTGCTCGCCGGTGGTCGCGCCCAGGACCCCCAGATCGAAGCGGTGATGGCCGCCGAGGAGGACGGTGAGGTGCGGCTGCACCATGGCGGCTGGCAGCAGGCCGGGGGGCGTCGGATCCCGTGGATCTACGGCCCCGACGGCAAGGATATCGTCGCCCGGCTGACCGACCACGGCCTGCTCGATCCCGACGGCCACCCGTAACCCCGGGTCATCCATAACCCTGGGCTGGGACGTTCAGCCCAGGAGACCGCCGGTGAGTCGGCTCTGCTGCGCCAGGTACGACTTCGCCTGCATCCGCAGCAGCCGCTCGTTCGCCTCGATCGCGCGGGCATAGTGGCCGATGAGCTGGTTGCAGATCGATTCCCAGCTGCGGCCCTGCACTGACTCGTAGGCCTGCTGGGCGAAGCGAGCGCGTGTGTCATCGTCACTGATCAGATGTGCCGCCGCCGCGCGCATCCCGTCGAGATCGCCCGGACTGTAGAGCCACCCGGTGCGGCCGGAATCGACCAGATCCAGCGGGCCACCACGGCCGACGGCGACCACGGGCACCGCCGCGGCCATCGCCTCCTGGATGGTCTGGCAGAAGGTCTCCGCCTCACCTGGGTGGACGAAGAGATCCAGGCTGGCCACATGACGGCCCAGGTCATCGCCCGAGCGGAACCCCGCGAAATGGGCGTGCGGCAGCTTCCGCCGCAGCTGCTCCTCAGCCGGCCCGGTGCCGATGATCACCAGCCGTGAGTGCGGGATGTCAGCCAGCGCGGCGAGGTCCTGGACCTGCTTCTCCGCGGCCAGCCGACCGACGAAGCCGATGAGCCGCTCACCGTGGGGCGCCAGCTCAGCCCGCAGCACCTCATCCCGCCGCGCCGGGGAGAACCGTTCGGCGTCGACGCCGCGCCGCCAGGTCTTCAGCCGTCGGATATCGCGGCGGCGCAGCTGGTCCTTGCAGAACGACGACGGCACCAGGGTCAGTGTGGAGCTGGTGTGCATCCGGTCCACGTGCTGCCACAGCAGCTCCTCAGCCCAGGGCAACCGGTACCGTGCGGCGTAGGTGGGGACTTCGGTCTGGTAGATCGAGACCGTCGGCAGTCCCAGGGAGCGGGAGGCCTGGATGGCCCGCCAGCCCAGCACGAACGGGGAGGCCACGTGGACGATGTCGGGCCGGATCTCCTCGAGGATTCCCCGGATCCGTGCCACAGTGCCCGCGGCGACGCGCACCTTCGGGTAGTCGGGGAACGGCAGGCTGGGCAGGCGCAGCACCGGGAACCCTTCGCAGCGCTCGACGCCGTCGGCGTCATACTCGGCCGCGGTGTCCGCCCCGGAGAACGTGGCCGAGGGGGCGATGATCGTGACTTCGTCCCCGCGTCGGCGCAGATGGGCCAGCACGTGGAGAACGGAGTTCGTCACTCCGTTCATGTGGGGCAGGAACGACTCCGCAACGATGACGACCTTCATGCCCCCACCGTGGGCCCTTCAGGTGCCTGCACCGCGACGGCGCCGTGTCCTGGGGGTGAACCCTCGCGGAAATCTCCGCACGCTCGGTTGTGCTCGTCCGCCCCGATTCTCAGCGCACGGATAAGTACGGCGATGAGGGCACCTGTGCAGAGTGTGCCAAGATGACGGGATGGGTATGGCAGTGGGGATCGGCGTCATCGTGCTGGTGCTCGTCTGCGCCATGATCCAGCGTGTGGTGGGCCTCGGGCTGGGGATGATCATGGCCCCGTTCGCCGTCATCATGCTCGGTGCCCATGAGGGTGTCATGCTGGTGAACTTCTTAGGCGGTGTCACCCCGATGATGATGCTGCCGCGGATCTGGCGTGACATCGAGTGGCGCAAAGTCGCCTGGATCGGCCTGGCCGCCGTGGTGATCATGCCCGCCGCGGCCTGGGTCTCGGTGATCTCGCCCGCCGGGCCGCTCTACGTGGTGGTCGCCGTGCTGGTGCTGATCAGCGTGATCGTCTCGATGGTGCTCAACCGGATCAGCGCCGTGGTCGACGGCGACTCACGAACTGCGCAGGTCATCACCGGCATCGGCGCCGGTGCCGGCACCGTCCTCGGCGGGGTCGGCGGCCCGGCGGTGACGGTCTACGCGGTGCTCTCCCGCTGGCCGATCCTGAAGATGGTCGCCACCTTGCAGCCGTTGTGGAACCTGATCTCCTCCGTCTCCTTCTTCAGCAAATGGGCTATGGACGACGGCCAGATGCCGGATCTGGGCTGGTGGGTCTGGGCGGCGAGCATGGTGGCGATCGTCGCCGGGCTCGCCGTGGGCGAAGCCATCCAGCACCGGGTCAGCGAGCAGGCTATGCGCCGTTTCGTCATCGGTCTGGCCCTGCTGGGTTCGGTGCTCGCGCTGATCACCGGTGTGCGGCAGATGATCGGGTGATCTGCCGGACAGTTCTGCGCGGGCTCGGTCGTGCGGAGCCGGATTCCCAGCTCGGGCTGGCACCATAGAAACGATGACCACCACCGACGACGACGCCGGCACGCCCGCACGGCCTGATCCCCGCGGCGGGGGCTCCTCCCGTCTGGAGAGGGTCCGCCGCCTCACCCGCCTCCCTGCGCCGCCGCTGTGGCTGCTGGGGATCATCGAGGCGGTGCAGGTTGCCCTGATCACTGTGCTGGCGGTGCTGCTGCCGGTGATGGCGATGGCCTTGGCCGACGGGTTCGGCGCCGTGGACGCCGGTTTCGTGGCGACTCTCTCCGCACAGGTGTGGTCGGT
Organism: Nesterenkonia aerolata; assembly: GCF_031470965.1. Classification (NCBI taxonomy): domain Bacteria; kingdom Bacillati; phylum Actinomycetota; class Actinomycetes; order Micrococcales; family Micrococcaceae; genus Nesterenkonia; species Nesterenkonia aerolata. The sequence goes on from NZ_JAVKGR010000009.1 coordinate 73,148, forward strand.
GATGCACGGTGCGCCGGTGATCCTCCACGTCATCCTGGACCCGGGTGCGCTGGGGCAGGGGGTCACACTTCCCGACGGCGGCTGGTTCCAGATGCTGCCGATGGGGTTGGCACTGATCCCGGTGCTGATGATGTGGCGCTCTGGTGCTCGGTTGGCCCGCGGTGCCTATTCCGGGCAGCTCTGGCAGGGCCTTATCACCCTGGTGCTGAGCTATGCGGCGTTGGCCGGGGCGATCGGCCTGGTGGCGCGCAGCGAGGCCTTCGAGGTGCACGGGGTGCTGACGCTGCTGTGTGCCCTGCTGCTCGCCGTCATCGGCGCCCTCGGTGGCGCCTATTCGGAGGCGAGGTCCTGGCAGCGGCTCATCGGGGTCGATATCGAGGGGCGGGTGCAGCGGTGGTCGCAGTCGATGCGCTGGGCCGGCGCCTACACCTGGGCGGTCTGCCGTGCCGGGGTGGTCGCCGCCGTCGCCGGGGTGGGGCTCTCCGCGGTGCTGCTGGGGGTGCAGATCAGTGTGCACTGGATGGACATCGCCAATATGTTCCAGCAGCTCGACCCCGGCCTGTGGGGTGTGATCGGCCTGACGCTGCTGCATCTGGCCCTGCTGCCGAACCTGATCCTCTGGACGCTGGCCTACTCCACCGGTGCGGGCTTCGCGATGGGCGCCGGGACGGTGATCTCTCCGGTCGCCGTCGACGTCGGCCCGATGCCGGCGGCACCGATTCTCGGGGCGCTGCCGGGTGCACCCGGGCCGTGGATGATGCTGGTGGTGGCGCTGCCGATCCTCGCCGGAGCAGTGGCCGGCTGGTGGCTGGTGCGTGAGGGCGAGAACCATCTGGATGACTGGTTCTCGCTGCGGATCTCCTGGCGTCCGGTTTCCTTGGCCCTCTCGACGCTGCTGCTGGGCCTGTTCACCGGTGTCGCGGCTGCTGCGGTGATGCTGGTGCCGTTGGCGTTGTCGCATGTCTCCCTCGGCGTGGGCCGGATGACGGACCTGGGGCCGCATGCGCTGTTGGCGGCGGCCTTGTTCGGCGCCTGGGTGGCTGTGGGCACCATGTTCGGGTACCTGGTGACTCCGGCGGCGCATGAGGTCCGCCGTGAGCGCAGGGCCCGGAAGGTCAGCGCGCCAGCACAGCCCGAGCCTGTGCCGAAACCGGAGGAGACTGCCGGGCCAGATGTGACTGCCGGGCCAGAGGAGATTCCCGGGCCGGAAGAAGATTCCGAGACGCTCAGCGCAGAACGGCCGCTGCCAGAGCCGACGGAAGCGTCGGTGCCCCGCCCGCGGGCGAAATCAGCGCGCACGGCGGCCCCGGCCTCGATCGACGAGGTGTTCGGGTCTACTCCTGACCGGTGAGCCGGCGAATCTCCGCGGTGAGGTTCTGACGGGCCTGCGCCTCCCACAGCTCGCGGCCTGTGGCTGTGTGATACAGCTGCGGATGCTCCAGCAGCCTGCGCAGCACTGCGGCGCGCCCTGCGGCGAACTGCGCCGAGGGCACGTGGGCGTAGTCGCTCCGCACCTGCTCGGCATAGCGCCGGTAGGCGAAGTCCTGGCGTCCGAGGACCTCCAGATCCGCATCGGTGAGCACGGTGCCGGTGATGTCCGCCTCCTCCGGGGCATGGTGGGCCGTCAGCCGCACCAGGCGCCCGACGTCGCGCACCTCCTCCTCGGCGATGAGTCCGTCGAGCTGCTCCTCAGCCAGACGCGCTGAGGCCTCCTCGTCCTCCCCGGCGGCCCCGTCATAGACGGCATCGTGGTACCAGGCCGCCAGCAGGGTGCGCCGCCGCAGCGGGACCGGCAGCTCCCCGGCCCGTTCGAGCACTCCGATCGTACGCAGCACAGCCGCCAGATGGGTGGGGGAGTGATAGCTGCGATGCGGCTCGGACCACCGTTCCAGCAGGCCGTCCCCCAGCCCGGGGGCTTCAGGCATGAGGCGGTGCCAGGCGCGGGAGAGGTTCCGGCGGACACGTTCGGTGCGTTCGATCCCGCGTACCCGCAGCCCGCATCCGGTGAGGATCCGGGCCAGGTCACGTCCGCTCACCGGCACGGCCCCGCCGGTGACGAGGCTGTCATACCGGTGGGCCGGGACGTCGTAATGGTCACGGTCGAAGGCGCGCTCGCTGAGCCCGCATCCGGCGGCGAACCGGTGCAGCTCTTCGAGGGAGGCGTCCGAGATGACATGGGAGAACAGGGTGCCGTGCGCGGGCCAGGCCGGCGGGTCGATGTAGATCGTCATCGAGACCTGATCAGCGGTGCCCTGTGCTCGAGGCGGCGGGAAGCTGAAGCCGCCCCTCGGCCAGCCCGGTCAGCCCGTCGACAAGCAGCTGCCGCTCCTGGACCTTGATCCGTTCGTGCAGGGTGGTCTCGTCATCGCCGTCGTGGACCCGCACGGGCACCTGCTCGATGATCGGGCCGGTGTCGACGCCGGCATCGACGAGGTGCAGCGTGGCCCCAGTGACCCGCACGCCGTGGACCAGCGCATCACGGACCGCGTGGGCGCCGGGGAAGCTGGGCAGCAGGGCGGGGTGGGTGTTGATGACCGGGACGCCGACGGAGTCCAGAAACTCAGAGCCCAGAATCTTCATGAACCCGCTGGAGACCACCAGATCGGGGGCGGCGTCGCGCACCGCGGCGCAGAGGTCACGGTTCCAGGCTGCACGGTCGGCTCCGCGTGCCAAGGGCACAGCGAAGGTGGGGATGCCGGCCTGCTCGGCGCGTGCCAGTCCGCCGCATCCGGGGACGTCAGAGCCGATGGCGGCGATGCTGAACGGACTGCCGCACCGGGCGGCGTCGATGACGGCTTGGAGGTTCGTCCCCGAACCGGAGACCAGGAGCACCAGACGCATGACCACCAGCTTACTGGGGTGGCCTGCTGGGGCGGCTTCTCATGTGGCCTGCTGGGACGGCTTCGGACGGCTTACCGGCCCGCGTAGGCTGGTGGCCTATGAGCGTGACTCCACCCAGCGGGCCGACGTCGGCCCGGCATGATGCCGCACAGCGGTCTGAGCGCCCCGGCACCGCCCGCAGGTCCGGCCGACGATCACGGCGTACGCAGGATCTCGAGCCGGAGGAGTTCCGGAGCGGTTCACGCAGCATCGGGTGGCTGCTCTTGGCGATCATCGTCAGCTATACGGGCCTGCAGCTGCCGCTGCCTTGGAGGCTGCTGGCGCTCATCGCCGGGTTGGCGGGCCTGGTGGCCGGGGTCGTGTTCCTCGTGCAGTGCTTCCGCCGCCGGCTGCCCGCCCTGATGCACATCAGTGCGATCGCCGCAGTGCTCTGCTGCGGGATGTTCACCATGACAGCGACCGTTCAGACAGTCTTCTGGCAGGCGACGGCGGCCTTCGACGACTGCGTGGACTCGGCGCTGACGGAGCGTTCCGAGCGGCAGTGCTACACCGAGCTGGAAGACGATATGACCGGGCTCTTCCCCGGGATGTGAGCCGAGCATCGGATCTGTGCTTGACCCTGTGGTGGCTGTCCCGGTGCCAGCTGCCGGTGTCTGTCCCCAGTGCTCGAGCTCGCGACGCCTCAGCTCTGCGGCGGCTGGCCGTACTGGCCGGGCTGCTGATTTGGCTGCTGGCCGTAGCGCTGACCGTACTGCGGCGGTTGCCCCGGCTGGCCATACTGGCCCGGCTGCGACTGTCCCGGCCGCTGCTGAGCCGGCTGGCCGGGCTGAGCTGAGGGCCCCGGTCCGCCCGGCATGCCCGGGCCGTTCGGCCCGCCGAAGCCCGGCCCTGCCGGTGCCGTCGACGCCGCCTTCTTCTGCTGGATGAACTGACTGCTGGCCGGCAGCCACAGCAGCACCAGCGCGGCCAGGCTGGGCAGGGAGACCAGCAGGACGTTGATGACGCCGAAGAAGAGGACCAGCACGGAGACCAGGCCCAGGAACACGGTGTCGAGGATGCGCCATACGGAGCCGCCCTTGGTGCCCATCAGTCCCAGCAGGACGTAGAGGAGAGCGACCACGATCGCGCCGACGATCATCAGCACTGAGACGATGGTCATCACGGTGTCGTAGTCGCTCGGAGCGATGTTGTCGAGCTCGGCGAGTTCCTCAGCCGAGACCAGCTGGGTGATGTCCGCATTGGCGACCACAATCCCGGAGATGATCCCGAAGACCAGCACCAGGCCGGCGACCACCAGCTGGATGATGCGGCTGATGAGCAGGGTCACCGGACGGCGCCGGCCCGCCCCTGAGCTGCGGCCCGGATCACCGGCGCCGGGAGCATAAGGCCCCGGGCCGCCGGGCTGACCGGAGGGGGGACCGTACGACGGCTGACTGTACTGCGGCTGACTGTACTGCGGGTGCGCGTAGGGTTGGCTGCTCGGTTGGCTGCTCGGCTGGTTGACCGGTGGGTGATACGGCTGGCCAGAGGGCTGCCCGTAGGAGTATCGCTCCTGCTCAGCTGGATTCTGCCCCGGGGAGTTCGGCTGCTCGCTCGGTCCGCGGCCCTCGTCCGGTGTCGTCATCTCCCACATTCCTTTTCACATCGCACAGTTCACATCACAGAGTCCACATCGCACAGTCTGCATCCCACAGTCCAGGTCGCGCAGCTCATCGCGCACGTCCGGGCTGGCGGGCCTGAGGTCTTGGGCCGTCTATCGGTTCCCCCGTCACAGTATCCCCCCGCGCAGGCGCTGTGTCACCATCTCCACAGCACGGCGTCACCGTCTGAGAGACTGAGGCCATGTCCACTGCATCCGGCGCCGGAACCTCCACCGTCCACTTCGTCCGCCACGGCGAGGTCCACAACCCCAACCGTGTCCTCTACGGACGTCTGCCGGGCTTCGGGCTCTCTGAGCTGGGGCACCGCATGGCCCAGGGTATCGCCGAGCACTTCGCGCTGCGCGCCGAGGCCGGACGTCCGGTGCACCACCTCGTCTCCTCGCCCTTGCAGCGCGCCCAGGAGACCATCGCCCCGCTGGCCGAGCGTCTGGAGCTGCCGGTGAGCATCGAACCCCGGGTGATCGAAGCGGAGAACCGCTTCGAAGGCATGTCCGATATCCGCTCCCATCTGCGTGATCCGCGGATCTGGCCGTGGCTGCGCAACCCGCTGCGCCCCTCCTGGGGAGAACCCTATGCGGCGCAGGCCAGCCGGATGCTCGCCGCCGCCAAGGACCTCTCCGACAACGCCGTCGCAGAGCACGGAGACGGCGCCGAAGTCGTCGTCGTCTCCCACCAGCTGCCGATCTGGGTGACCCGGCTCTGGGCCGAGGAGCGCCCGCTGGCCCATGATCCGCGCCGTCGCGAATGCTCCCTGACCTCCATCACCTCTCTGCACATCGGCCCCGACGGCGTCGAAGCGCTCAGCTACGAGGAGCCCAACCAGGAGCTTCTCCGGGACGCCGTCGCCCTGCCCGGCGCCTGAGAAGCTGAGAGCCCCAGGCCCTCCGGGGCGGGTTCGGGATTCATCCAGGCCCCGCTCACTACTACGGACTGTAGAATCGACGGATGGATTCCGGCCGTATGCCGGTGCCGTCCCCGACCCAGGATCCACCTCACTATGACCTCTGCTCAGGCTCCGTCCGCCGCCCGAGGACGGCGGCGCACCATGATCGGCGTCGCCGGGCTGCTGGCCGGTGCCCTCGCACTGAGCGCCTGCGGCTCCGAGGAGAACGATCAGCTCGCCGAACGGGCCTCCAACGACGGCACCAACTACGTCGCCGGAGACGGCTCGGTCCAGGAGTACACCGAGGAGGACCGCGGCGAGCCGGTGGAGTTCAGTTCCACACTCTTCGACGGCAGCACCGTCGATCCCTCCAGCTGGGAGGGTGAGGTCACCGTCATCAACTTCTGGTACGCCTCGTGCGCTCCCTGCCGGGTGGAAGCCCCTGACCTCGCGGAGATCCACCAGGAGTACCAGGACGAGGGCGTGCAGTTCTACGGGGTCAACACCCGGGACACCCAGGCCACGGCGGAGGCCTTCGAACGGCGCTTCGGCATCGACTACCCCTCCATGGAGGACCGCGACGGCGAGGTCATGCTCGCCATGACGGACTACGTCCCGCCCTCGGCGGTGCCCACCACCCTGGTGCTGGACCAGCAGGGGCGCGTCTCCGCGCGCATCCTCGGCGTCGCTGAGCCCGGAACGCTGCGCACGCTCATCGACACCGCCCTGGAGGACGAGGCCACGGAGTCCCAGGCCGGCGGTCATGCAGGGGGTCAGGCAGAGAGTCCGGCCGCGAGTCATGCAGTGAGCCAGGCTGAGGGCCAGCACGGATGACCCTTGAGGCCGGGCTCACCGTTGCGGCGGTGACGAACAACCGTTTCGCCGAGATCGTCTTCGACGGCTCGCTGCTGCTCTCGGCACCCGTCGCCCTGCTCGCCGGGCTCGTCTCCTTCCTCTCGCCCTGTGTGCTGCCCCTGGTGCCCGGCTACCTCGGCTACGTCACCGGACTCTCCGGTGTGGACCTCGCACAGCGGCGGCGCTCGCGGATGGTCATCGGGGCGGCGCTGTTCGTACTGGGGTTCTCCGTGATCTTCGTCGCCATCGGCGTGCTCTTCAGCCAGGCCACGCTCTGGCTGCGGGTGGAAGGTCAGTGGCTGACCCAGGGGCTCGGGGCCGTCGTAGTGCTGATGGGCCTGATCTTCATGGGGGCTTTCGGCTTCTTCCAGCGTGAGCGACGGATCGAGGTGCGCCCGCCAGACGGGCTGCTGGGCGCCCCGCTGCTGGGGGCGACCTTCGGCATCGGCTGGGCCCCCTGCATCGGCCCCACGCTGGCTGCAGTGCTGGCCATCTCCACACCCGCCGGAGGTGATCCCGGGCGCGGGGCGCTGCTGATGTTCATCTACTGCCTGGGCTTAGGCATCCCCTTCATCCTGATCAGTCTCGGGCTGACGCGCGGGATGCAGGCGATGGGCTTCTTCCGGCGTCACCGGGTGGCGGTGATGCGCCTCGGCGGCGGAGTGCTCATCGTTGTGGGTGTGCTGATGCTCAGCGGGCTGTGGAATACCTGGGTCTATGCCCTGCAGGACTGGTTCGCCAACGAGGTGAGGATGCCGATCTGATGAAAGAACCGTCCGCACACCGCGACAATGCGCGCGAGGACGCGCTCAAGCGCGCCACCGGCGACGCCTCTGACCCCGCGCCGTCCAGCACCACAGCGTCTGGTGCCACGCCGGGTACCGCGCCGGATGCGAAGAAGGAGGCGACGCTGCCCCAGCTGGGCTTCCTCGGCATGCTGCGCTGGGCCTGGACCCAGCTGACCTCCATGCGCACGGCGCTGTTCCTGCTGCTGCTGCTGGCGGTGGCAGCCGTCCCCGGGTCGATCTTCCCGCAGCGGGTGCAGGATGCCTTCGCGGTGGAGACCTGGATCGAGGACAACCCCACGGCCGGGCCGATCCTGGACTTCTTCCAGCTCTTCGACGTCTACTCCTCAGTCTGGTTCTCCGCGATCTACCTGCTGCTGTTCATCTCGCTGATCGGCTGCATCATTCCGCGGGCACGCAAGCATTGGCAGCAGATGCGCAGCGCGCCGCCGCGTACGCCGCGCCGTCTGGAACGACTGCCCGAATACGGGGCGCTGGAGCTCGAAGCCGACGGCCCCGATGCTGAACGCGCGTTGCAGGACGCCGCGGGGGTGCTGCGGCGGCGTCGGTATCGGGTCGATGTGCGCCCGGCCGGCACCGATGCCCGCGGCCAGGAGGTCCCAGCCTCGGTCGGGGCCGAGCGGGGATACCTGAAGGAGACCGGGAACCTGGTCTTCCACATCGCGCTGGTCGGTGTGCTGATCTGCGTGGCCTTAGGCTCAGTCTTCAGCTACCGCGGGCAGAAGGTGCTGATGGAGGATGAGGGCTTCGTCAACGCGCTCGTCGCCTATGACAACTTCTACCCGGGCACCTATTTCGATGAGGAACAGCTGCACCCCTTCTCCGTCCAGCTCGACGGGTTCGAGCGGGTCTTCGACCGTGAGTCCGCCACGCACTTCGGCCAGGCCCTGGACTTCACCGCTGATGTCACCGTCCGTGACGGTGCCGACGGCGAACCGCAGCAGCAGCAGCTGAAGGTCAACGAGCCGCTGACCATCGGCGGGACCCGGCTGTTCCTCGTCGGCAACGGCTACGCCCCGGAAGTCACCGTGCGCGACGGCGACGGCGAGGTCGCCTTCTCCGGGCCGGTGGTGACCCGGCCCGATGATCAGGTCTACACCTCGATGATGGTGCTGAAGGTCCCCGATGCCCAGCCCGAGCAGCTCGGCTTCGTCGGGCTGCTGCTGCCCACCGCCCACGACGGCGACACCGGCGCGGCGATGTCAGTGGACCCGGAGCTGGGGAACCCGGAGCTGCAGCTGAACTCCTACTACGGCGATCTCGGCCTGGATGAGGGGGTCCCGCAGAACGTCTACGTGCTGGACACCGATTCGCTCACCACGCTGAACTCCCGTGAGCTGGAGGTCGGCGGCATCGAGCTCTCACCGGGGGAGACCTATGACCTGCCCGAGGACATGGGTTCCATCACCTATGAGGACACGGTGGACTACATCGCCATGGACATCCACTACAACCCGGCCCAGCTCTATGTGCTCGGTTTCGCGCTGCTGGCGCTGACCGGGCTGATCTTCTCCCTGTTCATCCGGCGGCGCCGTGCATGGGTCACCGTGACAACTACCGAGCAGGGGCGCACACTGGTGTCCTATGGACTGCTCTCCCGCGGTGAGGACTTCCGCCTGCGGGACGAGAACATCGCCCTGCGCCGCCAGCTGGAGAAGATCTGGCCGGTGCGCGCGCCCGAGGAGCCCGAGACCGGCTCAGCCCAGGCGCCGACCGCCGACGCTCAGAACGACGACCCGACCACCCGCGAGGACTGACGAGGTACCCCAGGATGTCACCGATCGACCAGGAGCTCGCTGAGTACAGCGATCTGTTCATGTGGATCGCCGCGATCCTCTACACTGTGGCGTTCATCGCCTTTTCCGTGGATATGGCGCGCAGCTCGGCCACCATCCGCCGTCTCGAGGCCGAGCTGACCGAGGAGCATAGTCGGCATCGCGCCTTGCTGCGGGCACAGCGGGTGCCCGCCCACGCCGGTGTGGCCGGCGGTGAGGTACAGGTCGGGTCCGATGAGCTGGGAGGCGCCGGGGATGTCTCCGGTGGGGCGTCCGACGTCGTGGCCGGAGGGTCTGTGCAGGCCGAGGACCTCGTCGACGAGGACATGGACTACATCGGGCTGAAACGGCCGATCGCCAACGTCGCGGTGGCACTGACCGTACTGGCGGTGCTCGGCCACTGGTTCGCCGTCGTCGCCCGGGGGATCGCCTCCCACCGGGTGCCGGTGGCCAATATGTACGAATTCCTCACCACCGGCGCCGCGATCGTGGCGACCGTCTTCCTGCTGGTGCTGCTGCGCAAGGACGTGCGGTTCCTGGGGACCTTCGCCATCGGCCTGGTGGTGGTGATGATGACCGCCGCGCAGATCGGGTTCCCCACGCCGGTGGCGCATGTCCAGCCGGCCCTGCAGTCCTATTGGATCGCCATCCACGTCACCCTGGCTGTGCTGGCCATCAGCCTGTTCACCCTGACGTTCGCGATGAACGTGCTGCAGCTGATCCAGAGCCGCCGTGAGGACGCCCTCGACGCCGGGCGGAGCACGCTGCTCTCCCGGGCGGCGTTCATGCGCCTGGTGCCCTCGGCGATGTCACTGGAGAACTGGGCCTACCGGATGAACGCGGTGGCCTTCGTGCTGTGGATGCTCGGACCGCTGATCACCGGCGCCATCTGGGCCGAAGAGGCCTGGGGCCGGTACTGGGGCTGGGACGTCAAAGAGGTGTGGACCTTCGTGATCTGGGTGGTCTACGCCGGGTACCTGCATGCCCGCGCCACCCGGGGATGGTCCGGCAACCGGGCCGCGTGGCTTTCGATCATCGGCTACGGCTGCATCATCTTCAACTACGCCGTGGTCAACGTCTACTTCCCGGGCCTGCACTCCTACGCCGGTCTGCCGGAGTGAGGCGCGTCAGCGAGAGCTGAGAGGCGGAGGGGACGGCGGTGAGTCCTCGGAGCCGGGCCGGTGATACTCCTCGGCCAAGGCGTCCTCCGCCTCATTGTCCGAGGCCTCGGAGGCTGATGTGCGTCGAGAGTTCGAGTCGACCTTTCGGGCCAGCTGGGAGCCTGCCTCGAGCCGCAGGCGGTTGAAGAACAGGTACCCGACCGCCCATGAGCCGATGAGCCCGACGATCAGGCCCATGATCATTCCCAGTCCCATGAGCAGACAGGCGGCGAAGAGCAGGAAGAACGTCGCGAGGCGGATCAGGGAATACTTCAGCACGGCCATCCCTCGATTGTAGGCCGTTCGGCGCCGCCGACATCATTCTGCGACAGCAGGCCGTTGACCTGGGGTGATGTGACAGTGGACAGCTCCACCCCGGGATTTCTACTACCCTGGAGTTCATGAGGATCATCATTCCGCTGGGCATCGTGGCGCTGGGTCTCATGATCTACAGCGCCGTCGAGTGTCTGCAGACTCCGCGGCAGCGTGTGCGTGTGCTGGGCAAGTGGACCTGGCTCGCGGTGATCCTGCTGGTGCCGCTGATCGGTGCGGGACTGTGGCTTGCCTTCGGCCGTGCCCGGAAGGACTCTGCCCAGGCACAGCAACGGCGCCCGGCCGCCCCCGATGATGACCCCAACTTCCTGCGTGGTCTGGAGATCCAGCGCCGTCAGCGCCAGCGGCAGCAGGAGCAGCGGCGGCAGGACTCGCAGGGTCATGGCGGCGCGGCGGCCTCCGCGGATCAGCGCGGCTCCGGGCAGCCCCGCGATGAGGGCGGGGACCAGCCTGAGGCTGAGCACGCAGGAGAGGTGAGTGACTCGGGAGAGAGCGCAGAGGCACCTGAGGAGCTGGACCCGAACGACCCCCGCCTCGACGGGCTGGACGGAAACACGGCGGATGGAAGTACAACAGGCGTGGATACGGGTGAAGGGGACACGCTGGACCGGGGCACACTGGACGGGGATTCTCGCCCGGACGACCCTGACAGCGACGACGGCCCCAGCCCCCGCTGATCTCCGGTCCCCGCTGATCTCAGGCCCCCGCTGACCCGCGTTCATCCTGGGCGCCGGTGACTCCGGCTCCCGGCGCCGCTGTCTGGTCTCATGACCGGCGGACGTCGTCGAAGTGTCGTAGAGTGGTCTCAGTCACTGACGTCGCTCTCCGACCAGCATCTGCCCGCACGGTACTCACCTCCCTCGCCTGACTCAGGGCACATCACCCGCTTCCGGTACAGCGGCCCCGCAGAGGGTCCGCAGCGTTGTGCCGCCCTGATCTTTCGAGGACTCCTGTGAAGAAACTCCTGCGTACCTGCGTCATCGTCGCGGCCTCCCTCGGGCTCGTCATCACCGGCGCTCCCGGGGCCGCTGCGGCGAGCACCTCCTTCGACGTCACACGGCTCAGCGCGACGAACATCGTGGTCAAGGACGGCAATTGCCAGCGCACCACGGTGACGATGGCCCACACCAAGCGCGGCATCGGTTCGTGGGACGTCGACACCGATATCCGCCGCGCCGGCTCATGGAAGGCCTCGGCCTATTTCTACTCCAACGGCAATACCCGGACGAATCGTGTGATGATCTGCCCCTCGCTGGACGGGCTCGGTCGCTACCGGATGGGTCCCTCAGATATCTACGCCTCCGCGAGGAACTGGCGCGATCGCGACGTCGTGCGCACCGATAAGACCTCCGGGAGCTTCTACGTCCGGGCACACGCGAAGGGCGCGGTGAGTTCGAGCCGCAACGGTCAGCGAGTCACCCTGAACATCTCCGCCCAGCGGTACTCGCTGAACCATGGTCGGTACCGCAACTACAGTCCGCAGGCGACTGTGCAGGTCAGGACGAACTCGGGATGGCGGACGGTGAGCACCGTGAACCTGGCCTCCGGGCGCACGAATGTGGTCCTCAACCAGCGGAACGCGCGGACCTACCGCGTGGTGGTGCCGGCGACGAACACCACGACGGGGTTCACCCGCACCGTCACCCGCTGAATACCTCCCCGTCCCGCCCGCCGCCTTCCCCGTCCTCGCCTCGCCGCCCCTCCCCGTTGACTCTGTTTTTCGTGCCCTTTTCAGGCCGTTTTCGCGCTCAGAAGGGCACGAAAAACAGAGTCAACCGATGGGGGTGGGGTTAAGCGAGCAGCAGCGCCAGCGAATAGGTGCCGGCGAAGATCAGCGAGAGGATCCCGGTCAGCTGCAGCACCCGGATCAGCGCGGGGCCGGAGTGGTGCGATGAGAGCATGATGCGGCTGGGTCCGAGGCAGAACAGCACTGAGGCCAGCGGCAGCAGGAACCACAGGCTGATGTGCAGCATCAGCAGCGGCAGCGCGACGGCGGCGGCGATCATCGCGACGTAGCTCCATCGGGCCTGGTGCTCTCCGAGGCGCACCGCCAGTGTCAGCTTGCCGGCGGTGCGGTCGGTGGGGATGTCGCGGACGTTATTGGCCATCAGCAGCGCCGAGGCGATGAGCCCGTGGCTGATCGCTCCGAGCCAAGCTCCCTGGGAGAGCTGATCGGCCATCGCGTACGTGGTGCCGAGGGTGGCCACCAGCCCGAAGAAGAGGAACACCATGACCTCGCCGAGGCCCATGTAGCCATAGGGCTTGGACCCGCCGGTGTACCACCAGGCGGCCAGCACGGAGACAGCTCCCACGGCGAGCATCCACCAGTGCCCCGAGAGCACGACGATGAGCACCCCGGCGAGGCCGGCGATCGCGAAGCACAGGAACGCCGCATGCTTGACCTGCTCGGCGGCTGCGGCGCCGGAACCGGTCAGGCGCAGCGGGCCGACGCGGTCGTCGTCGGTGCCGCGGACGCCGTCGGAGTAGTCATTGGCGTAGTTCACCCCGATCTGCAGCATCAGTGCGACCAGCGCGGCCAGCAGGGCGATGCCCGGGTGGAACGTGCCCAGGGCTGTCGCCGCCGAGGACCCGATGACCACCGGTGCCACGGCCATGGGAAGGGTGCGGGGCCGCGAGCCGGCGATCCATTCCTGAGTGCTGGCCACTGTGATCCTCTCCTGTGTCCGGGTCTCTTGTCCGGACCCCTCGCCCGAACACTGGCTTCTATCCTGCGTTGACTGTGGGATTTCGGCGGTACGTGGCGGCGTGTCGAGGAGGACATGCCGCTTCAGGTTCCCGTTGACGGAGGCGGAGCCTCGGCGAAGAGCTGCAGGAGACGACGGCGGTCGGGCTTTCCTGTGCTCAGCATGGGTAGGGCGGCCAGCACGTGGACCTGACGGGGGACGGCGGCAGTTCCTAGTTCAGCACGCAGCCGAGCTGTGGTCTGTTCCGGCAGATCATCACCGGAACGCATCACGACGGCGGCGCAGACCCGCTGACCCCATGTGGCATCCGGCGCTGGGCCGACGAATGCCTCACGGACCGCTTCATCAGCCAGCAGCCCCAGCCGCACAGCCTCTGCCGAGACCTTCACCCCACCGGTGACGATGACGTCATCGGCGCGCCCCGTCACGCGCAGCACCGGGCTGTCTGCCGCCTCCTGGATCAGGATGCCGAGGTCATCGGTGCGGAAACGCCGCTCACCGCGCTCATCGTGATCGAACCGCGCGGCGGTGAGATCCTGCTCCGCGTACCCCAGGGCGATCATCGGCCCGGACAGGCTGATGGGAGTGGACGCGTGATCACCGTGGGCGTTGCCGTCATGGTCGTGGGTGATCCCGGTGGTGATCGAGACACCGGGCAGTGGGCGGCCGTCGTAGACGCATCCTCCGCAGGTCTCCGACATCCCATAGGTGCGGATGACATGCAGCCCCAGGTTCGCGGCACGATCCAGGAGCTCGGGGGAGGAGGCCCCGCCGCCGAGGAGGATGGCATCGAACCGCCGCAGGGCGGCCAGGGTGTGGGCATCGGCAGTCTCCAGAAGCCGGCTGAGCTGGGTGGGGACTAAGGAGACATAACGCCGAGCTGCGGTCATCGCCTCGGCCGCGGCGGCGAAACGACGGGGGTCAGTGGTGCCCTCCAGCAGCGGGACCGGTGTGGTGCTTGCGATCAGGCTGCGGGTGAGCACTGCCAGCCCGGCGACGTAGCTGGGTTGCAGCGTCAGCAGCCATTGACCGTGGCCGTTGAGGCGTTCTGCGGTGGCCTGCGCCGAGGCGGCCAGTGCTTCAGCGGAGAGCAGGGTCTGTTTCGGGGTGCCGGTGGAGCCGGAGGTGCGCACGACGGCGGCGATGCGCTCGCCGTGCTGCTCTTCAAGGGCGGTGGCGGAAGCCGGAAGGTCCTCACGCAGCACCCAGCGCGGAGCCTGCCCAGCCTCGGCCGGTGTGAACTCGATCGGCGATGTCTTTCCCTGCCTCGCGGAGTCCAGGGCGCCTATGAGCTGCTCCACGGTGTCCTCCTCACACACTCTCCACCCCGCCTCCTCCGCCCCCGTCGTTGACTCTGGAGTTGGTGCCCTTTTGGAAGCGATTTCGGCCTCATAAGGGCACCAACTCCAGAGTCAACGGGGAGAACGAGGGGAGGGGCGGGAGGGGTGGTGGGTCTCGGGTCGGTCAGAAGGCGGTCAGAAGTCAGTGAGAAGGTGGTCAGAAGTAGTAGGGGAACTGCTGGATCAGGATTATGCTGTGTTGGCATGGTTTGTGAGTCATGATTCTGCTTTCTGACAGGTAATTATGCGTTCTGAGCATGTTTGTTTCGTTGGGTGGAGCTGATCTCTTTCGAGTCTTTTGTGCCCAGTGTGTGCCCAGTAGACTCCTCAGCCAGAGACAGTCTAGCCAGTCCTGAGGCCGCCTCGCGGGTCTTGTCCTCGGCGGGGCTGATGCAGGAACAGGTGACAGTTCATTCCTAGGCCGCCAGGATGACGGCCTGCTCCAATAGGTGCGCTTCAAACTGTACCGGGGTCATCCGCCCCAGCTCCTGTTGCTTCCTCCTTCGGTGATAGGTCTTCTCGATCCAGGTGACGATCTTCATCCGCAGCTGCTGGCGGGTTGCCCAGACCTCACGGTCGAGCACGTTGTTCTGCAGCAGCGAGTAGAACGACTCCATCGCCGCGTTGTCCCCGGCAGCACCAACCCGGCCCATGGAGCCGATCAGCCCGTGCTGCTCCAGCACTCGAGTGACCTTCTTCGCTCGAAATTGCGACCCACGGTCCGAGTGAAGAATGCATCCAGCCACATTGGCAGCCCCACGGCAGGCGACCGCGTTGTTGATCGCCCGCACCGCCAACGAAGACTTCATCCGCGAGTCGATCGCATAGCCGACGATCCTGCGTGAGCAGACGTCCTTGATCGCGCACAGATACAGCTTGCCCTCAGCGGTGTGGTGCTCGGTGATATCGGTCAGCCAGACCTGGTTCGGGGCATCCGCATGGAAGTTCCGCTGAACCCGGTCGTCATGGACTGGCGGGCCCGGGCGGGTTCCTTTGCCCCTGCGCTTGCGGCTGATCACCGAAGCCACCCCCTGAGCGTTGCACAGCCGCCAGGCAGTCCGGGTGGCCATCCGGTAGCCGGCTTCCTCGGCCTCATCGGCGAGGTATCGATACCCGAACTCAGGATCTTCGGCATGGGCGTCGATCAGCGCGTTGAGCCGGTGGGCTTCCTGCCATTCGGCCTCAGTGATGGGGTTGGCCAGCCACCGGTAGTAGGGCTGGC